>JAUYIV010000143.1 GCA_030688105.1 Actinomycetota bacterium
CATCCAGAGGGAGGCGACGCTCGAGCAGCGCGCCTCGAACCACGCACAGCGCGAGACGCTGATCCTCGACCGGGAGCGTGACATCTCGGTCTCCCGACGCGATGTCGAGCACTTGCGCGAGGAGGCCCGTGCCGCCCTCGAGGCCCTGGCCGGGGTCGATGCCAAGGCGGCCAAGGACGAGCTGCTCCGCCGTGTCGAGGACGAGGCGCGCCGCGAGGCGATGGTGCTCATGCGAGACATGGACACCAAGGCCCGCGAAGAGGCCGATCGCAGGGCGCGGCGGATCCTCGCGACGACGGTCCAGCGCCTGGCCTCGGAGGTGGTGGCCGAGACCACGGTCACCACGGTGTCCCTCCCGTCGGACGACATGAAGGGCCGCATCATCGGCCGCGATGGACGCAACATCCGGGCATTCGAGGCAGTCACCGGGGTCAACATCATCGTCGACGACACCCCGGAGGCGGTGGCGATTTCTACCTTCGATCCGGTGCGGCGCGAGGTGGCGCGGATCGCCCTCGAGCGACTCATCGCCGACGGGCGAATCCACCCCGCATCCATCGAGGACGCCTACGAGAAGGCGCTCGCCGAGGTCGAGCAGAGCGTGCGGGACTCCGGCGAGTGGGCGCTCCTCGAGGTGGGCGTGTCGAGGCTCCATCCCGAGTTGGTCAACCTGCTCGGCCGTCTGAAGTACCGGTTGTCGTATGGACAGAACGTGCTGAACCATCTCATCGAGTCGGCCAAGGTCGCAGGCATGCTCGCCGCGGAGATCGGGATCAATCCCGACGAGGCGAGGCGCGCCGCCTTCCTCCACGACATCGGCAAGGCGGTGAGCCACGAACTGGGTGGGTCGCATGCGCTGGTTGGCGCCGAGATCGCCCGCAGGTTCGGGGAGGACCCCGCGATCGTCCATGGCATCGAGGCCCACCACAACGAAGTCGAGCCACGGACCCTGACGGCGGTGATCGTCCAGGCGGCCGACGCGGTGTCGGCGAGCCGGCCCGGAGCCCGCCGCGAAGCCGTCGACTCCTACGTCCGGAGGCTCGAGCAGCTCGAGGCCATCGCCAAGGACTTCGAGGGCGTCGAGCGGGTCTATGCGATGCAGGCCGGGCGCGAGGTCAGGGTGGTGGTCGATCCTGGGGAGGTCGACGATCTGGGTGCCCACGACCTCGCCCGTCGGATCTCCAAGCGTTTCGAGGAGGATCTCCAGTACCCGGGCCAGATCCAGGTGACCGTGATCCGCGAACTGCGCGCCACCGACTACGCCCGATGAGCATCGTCGAGCTGGGCATGCCGGTGGTGCCCGAGCGCCGCATCCCCACCCGGCCGGGCCGCCGCTATCTGGTCCGGACCTTCGGCTGCCAGATGAACGAGCACGACTCGGAGCGAGTCGGGGGGCTGTTCGAGGCGGACGGCATGGTGCCGGCATCGGGCGTCGGTGACGCCGACGTCGTGTTGATCAACACTTGCTGCGTCCGGGAGAATGCCGACAACCGGCTGTACGGGCACCTCGGCCAGCTCAAGGCGGTCAAGGACGAGCGGCCGGGGATGCGCATCCTGGTGGGGGGCTGCCTGGCGCAGAAGGATCGCCAGGTGGTGCAGGAGAAGGCTCCCTGGGTCGACGTCGTATTCGGGACGCACAACCTCCACCGCGTGGTCACCCTGCTCGATCACGCCGAGGAGTGGGGACCGGTCACCGAGATCTGGGACGAGACCGCGTCGATCGACGACGTGCCCTCGAACCTGCCGACGGTACGCGAGGTCTCCCATTCGGCCTGGGTGACCATCACCATCGGTTGCAACAATGGCTGCACGTTCTGCATCGTCCCGGTGGTCCGGGGCCGCGAGATCTCACGCCGCCCGGCCGACATCCTCCGTGAGGTGCGCGACCTGGCGGCCGAGGGCGTGGTCGAGGTCACGCTCCTCGGCCAGAACGTCAACTCGTATGGGCGGGACCTCGCCGTCGACGGGCGGCGCCGGCCGATCTTCGCCGACCTGCTGCGCCGAGTCGGCGAGGTCGACGGCATCCGGCGCATCCGGTTCACCAGCCCGCACCCCAAGGACATCAAGGATGACGTCATCGCGGCGATGGCCGAGACGCCTGCGGTGTGCGAGCAGCTCCATCTCCCGCTCCAGAGCGGCAGCGCCAGAATCCTGAGGGCGATGCAACGCGGCTACACCCCGGAGCGCTTCCTGGCGAAGCTGCGAGCCGCCGAGGCCGCCATCTCCGGGCTGGCGACCTCGACCGACGTGATCGTCGGGTTCCCGGGCGAGACGGAGTCCGACTTCGACGACACCCTGCAGGTCGTGGAGGAGGCGCGGTTCGACGGCGCGTTCATGTTCATCTACTCGCCCCGACCCGGCACCGCCGCCGCCGAGATGGATGGCCATGTGGATCCTGCGGTCGCCTCTGAGCGCTTCTCGCGGCTCGCCGAGTTGCAGCGGCGCATCTCGCTGCAGAAGAACGAGGAATTGATCGGCCGGACCTTGGAGGTTCTGGTCGAGGGCCCCTCCAAGAAGGACCCCGGCATGGCCACCGCCCGTACCCGCACCAACAAGGTGCTTCATCTGCCGGGCGTCCATCTCTCGGGCACGTTCATCGATGCCATCGTCGAGCGCGCCGCCCCCAGCCATCTCATCGGGCGGGTGGCGGGCTGACCGTCGGGGCGATACTCGGCCCCACCGCGGCCGGCAAGAGTGAGGTCGCACTGCGGGTCGCCGAGATGACCGGTGCCGAGATCGTGTCGGTCGACAGCGTCCAGGTCTACCGAGGCATGGACATCGGGACCGCCAAGCCGTCGCCCGAAACCCGCCGACGCGTCCCCCATCACATGATCGACATCGTCGATCCCGTCGACCCGTTCTCGGTGGCCGAGTTCCAGGTGCGGGGTCGTCGCGCCATCGCCGACATCCAACACCGGGGATCTGCGGTCCTCATCGTCGGCGGAAGCGGGCTGCACTTCCGATCACTCGTCGACCCGCTCGACTTTCCACCGACCGACCCCGCGGTGCGAGAGGAGGTGGAGCGCCTGTCGCCCGCAGACGCAGTCGCCGAGCTTCTCGCCGCGGATCGAGTGGCCGGCGATCTGGTGGACCTGGCGAACCCGCGCCGAGTGGTCAGGGCGGTGGAGATCCTCAGGATCACCGGTCGCACGCCGACGGAGCGAGCCTCGGGGCCGAGGGCCGAGGCGGTGCGGGCCTACCGGCCCGAGGTCGACCTGGCCGCAGTGGGGATGGATCCGGGGGACCGGCTCCACGGGCGGGTGGTGCGTCGGCTCGACGGGATGCTCGAGGCGGGATTCCTCGACGAGGTCCGCGCCCTGCGTCTCGGTCCGACGGCGTCGACCGCAGTCGGGTACCGCGAGATGGCCCGGGTCGTCGAAGGCGCCTGGGATCTCGACACCGCCCGGGACCGCGCCATCGACGCCACGACCGCCCTGGCGAGGAGGCAGCGGACCTACCACCGCCGTGATCCGAGGATCGAATGGCTGGAGTGGCATGATGACCCCGCGGTCCTCGTCACGGCGGCGGTGGATCGGCTCGAGGAGGCCGGATGGACTTCGTGAAGATGGAGGGGCTGGGCAACGACTTCGTGGTCTTGGATGGGCCCTTCTCGCCGAGCCCCGATCAGGTCGCGGCCTGGTGTGACCGCCGCCGAGGGATCGGCGCCGACGGGGTGATCGTCGTCACCCCGGTCGACCGGGCCACGGTGGCGATGGGGTACTGGAACGCCGACGGCTCGGCCGCAGAGATGTGCGGCAACGGCCTGCGGTGCGTCGGCCGGTACGCCGTCGGCCACGGGCTGGTCGCCGGCACCGATCTGACCGTGATGACGCCGGCAGGCCCGAGGGACATGACCGTCGGCGACGACACCGTGCGGGCACACCTCGGCACGGTCACGACCGCCGGGGACCCCGTCGAGGTCGGCGGATACCGGCTCGAGCCGGTGAGCGTCGGCAATCCCCACGCCGTCGCCTTCGTGCCCGATTGCTGGACGGTGCTCATAGCCGAAGGCGGATCAATGGTCGAGACCGACCCGGCGTTCTCGGAGCGGACGAACGTCGAGTTCGCCACGGTCGTGTCCCCGGAGCGGATCGATCTGCGGATATGGGAGCGGGGCGTCGGTGAGACTCTGGCTTGCGGCACCGGGGCAGCCGCCGCGGTGGCCGCCGCCCACCGCAGGGGCCTCACTGGACCGGAGGTGGACGTGCACCTGCCCGGTGGGGTGCTGCGCGTCGAGATCGTCGACGGCGAGGCCTGGATCGAGGGGCCTGCCAACGAGGTGTTCCGGGGAGTCCTCAGTCACGAGTCTTGAGTCCTCGACTCGGGGCCGTCGGTCCTCCGCCATCCGGGTTCAGTCCTCAGCCCTAGCCGAGGCTGGAGCTGTAGTTGGCACGGGAGCGGACTTCTTCCGGGTGACGGGTAACGGGTAACGGGCAACGGTCGCGGTTGCTACCTCACGGTGCGCAGCACCGCCACCACCTTGCCCACGATCTCGACCCCGCTGCGGAGGACGATCGGCTCGTAGGCGGGGTTCTCGGGGAGCAGCAACACCCGGTCGCCCTCCCGGCGGAAGCGCTTGACCGTCGCCTCCTCGCCGTCGATGAGCGCGGCCACGAGCTCGCCGTTGCTGGCGTCGGGCTGGCGGCGGACCACGACGAGGTCGCCGTCGAAGATCCCGGCGTTGATCATCGAGTCACCCTGCACCCGAAGCATGAAGACCGGGTCGTTGCCGACCAGCTCGGTGGGGAGCGGGAAGATCTCCTCGATGTCCTCCTCGGCGAGGATGGGCGAGCCGGCCGCGATCCGGCCCACCAGCGGGACGTCGCGCACCGGGGCGCGCCGGAGCTCTCCGTCGTCGCCGGTGTCGACCACCTCGATGGCCCGCGGCTTCGAGGCGTCACGCCGGAGGTAGCCGGCCCGGACCAGGGCGGAGAGGTGACTGTGGACGGTCGACGGTGAGCTGAGGCCGATCGCCTCGCCGATCTCACGAACCGACGGGGGATATCCCCGGCGTTGCACCGTGGCGAAGATGAAATCCAGGATCTGCTTCTGGCGGTCGCTGATGTCGCTCGGGGACATGCTTCCCTCCCTTTTCCGGCACACCGTACCCGGTCGGAGCGGCAGAAGCAAACATGTGTTCGACTTGACATCCGAACGGGTGTTCGATAGATTGATCTCCTCAGAGCGAACACACGTTCGTGTCACACCGGGTCCATAGGGTGTGGAGCGTGTGGGGGCCATGCCAAGGCCCCGCAGACAGCAGAGCAGGAGGGAGCCGGCACCATGACGATCTCCGCCCGCACCAGGGTCGTGGTTCTCCTCACCTCGGTCGCCCTGGCACTGGCCCTCCTGCTCGCTGTCGGCGTCGCCGCCTGGGCCGACGGCCCGGTGTCCGCGGCCGAGCCGCCGACCTTCCTGACCCACACGGTTCGCACCGGCGACACCCTGTGGGATCTCGCCTCGGTGCACGCCCCCCAGGGCTCGGATCTGCGCGACTTCGTCCTCGACCTGAAGTGGGTCAACGATCTCGAGTCGAGCGCCCTCCGGCCGGGCCAGGTCCTGCTGATACCGGTCCCGTAACGCCCCGACCAGGGACCGACCGCCCAACGCACTCGCCCCGCCCACCCGCGGTGGGCGTAGGGAGACGCCCGGTCCATCTCAGAGGTACCCTCCGAGCCATGCGGTGCCCGTATTGCGGTGCTGAGGACACCCGGGTGGTGGACAGCCGGCCGGCCGAGGGTGGGGCGACCATCCGCCGCCGTCGCTCCTGTGAGGTCTGCGAGAACCGGTTCACCACGTACGAGCGCCGGGAGAGCACGCCGATGGTCCGCAAGCGCGACGGCCGCATCGAGCCCTTTTCTGCTCACAAGGTTCGCGCCGGGGTGGCCAACGCCCTCGCCGACCGCGAGGTCGCCGAAGGCGCCATCGACTCACTCGTCGGCGAGATCGAGGCCTTCGTCGAAGGCCACGGCGAGGTCACCACCGAAGAGATCGGCCGACGCGTCCTGGAGGCGCTGCGGCATCTCGACGAGGTCGCCTATCTCCGGTTCGCCTCGGTCTACAAGGAGTTCGAAGGCGCCCGCGACTTCGAACGGGAGATGGCGGCCCTGGAGGATCCCGGCTGAGCGTTTTCGCCCCGGGGGAGGGGGACCTCCACGGTGGGGGACTCCGCGGCTTCCGCCTGCGGCTTGCTACTCGCCGCTCCCCAGCCCGATCACGATCCGCACCTCTTCGATGCCCCTGCGCAGCTCGGTGATCAGGGCGGCGGCCTCGGTCTCGACTTCGCCGAGGACCCCCTCGACCGCGGCCAGGGTCCCGTCGCGGGTGGCGTGCAGCTGAGCGACCAATGTGATTGCGGTGGGCCCGTTGTCCCGCCGCAGCGCCAGTAGGTAGCGGTCGATCCAGGCCGGCAGTGTCGCCAGGGCCGCATCCACACTCTCCCGATAGGCGGCGTACTCTTCGTCCTCGTCGTCGAGATCCGTCGCAGCCGCTTCACTGGTGGCTTGCATCTCGGCGAGGGCCTTTGCGGCCGGATCGATCAGCTCGAGGGGGGCGGTGAAGGGCAGCAGCGGGATGTCGAGGATCTCCTGTGATGCGGCGCGATACCGCGCCGCGGTGGCGAGTCGCTCTGCGATCGAGTCGGCCGCGTCCGCCAGGACGATGAGCCGATGCCGCGCCGACCTCACGTCGGCCACGGGGCCCGCGGGGATGAATGGCAGGATCCCCGGAGGGCCGGGCCGGGCCACTTCGCGGAGCGCATCGGCAGCCTCGAGGAATTGGCCGGCGGCCACCGGGTCGGTCAGATTCGCCGCCGATTCCATGGCGTCGATGGCTGAGGCGAAGTCGTCGACGGCCAGGGCGTATCCAGCCAGCCGTTCCTCGGCCTCGTCGGCGGGCAGCAGGACGAAGAAGCGGGCGACGAGGAGCACGGTCACTCCGACGAGGAGTGCCCCGATGACGATCGGCCAGCGGTACTGACGGCGGGACGCCACCGCCGCGCCCAGGGGCCGAGGTTGCCAGTCGAAGTCGAGATCGGGGAGCAGCTCCTCGAGGGCTCCGGGCACCCCGGGACGTGCCGCGGTCGCCGGCGTGGTCTCCAGCATCGAGAGGATGGTTCTGCGGAACGCCACCCGCTCCGGCGTGTTGACACGGCTCACGTCGCACGATCCTCCGTGGGCATAATCGACTTCATGCGCATCCCGCTCAAGCGATTGGACCCCGATCTTCCGCTCCCCGGTCATGCCCATCCCGGGGACGGTGGCATCGACCTCTACGCACGGGAGGCTTCGACCCTCGAGGCGGGGGAGCGCGCGATCGTACCGACGGGGATCGCGGTTGCCATCCCGGAGGGGCACGCCGGCCTCGTGACCCCCCGCTCCGGCCTCGCCGCCCGTTCCGGGATTAGCGTGGTGAACGGGCCCGGTCTGGTCGATTCCGGCTATCGGGGCGAGCTCCAGGTGATCCTGGTGAATCTGGGCGCCGAAACGGTGCGAATCGCTCGCGGGGACCGCATCGCCCAGCTCGTCGTGGTGCCCGTCGTCACCCAGGAATTCCAGGTCGTGGACGAGCTCCCGGAATCGACGAGGGGTGAGGGAGGGTTCGGTTCCACGGGATCCTGACCGAAAAGGCCTCGTGATATATTGAACGGCCTTGAAGCGCACGACAGTGGGCTCACCCCGGGAAGGGATCAATGGCCCATTGGCGGCACTTTCAGCGGACGTAGCTCAGTTGGTAGAGCGTCACCTTGCCAAGGTGAAGGTCGCCGGTTCGAGACCGGTCGTCCGCTCCGGGGGCGGCATACGGGTCGCCCCTTCCTCTTTCAGCACGGCCCGGCATGGGGCTGGGGCCCCGACCGGGTCTGGCTGGCACGGCGGCGTGGCCGAGTGGTTAGGCAAGGGTCTGCAAAACCCTGTACCCCGGTTCAATTCCGGGCGCCGCCTCGAGGGTCGGGTCTACAGTCCCGCCCCGACGGGCGCTTAGCTCAGCGGGAGAGCGCTTCCCTGACACGGAAGAGGTCACTGGTTCAATCCCAGTAGCGCCCACGAGCCTGCCTTCAAGGGACCGGTCGGCGGACCTGCGAGTTGCAGAGGAGCGACCCGAGACCGACGGCGACCGCAGCCCCAACATGACTGCGGCACACACCCGCCCCGGCCGCGGTTGCTCCTCGCGTGCCATTCCGCGGAAACTCGATGGAGGGCGTCATCTAACCTCGACGACCTGCTGTCCTCGTACCGGTGGGCGACGGAGTCACGAGGTGGAATCTCATCAGTGAGGAGACTCGATGAATCAGTCCGACTGGGAGTCCGTCGTCGATACCGCCGCGCGGGCCTCGCTCGCCTATCTCCAGTCTCTACCCGAGCGGCGGGTGCAACCGTCGGTCGACCCGGAGCCGATCCGCCATCTGTTCGATGCACCGCTCCCCGTCGGCGGCGAGGCCCCCGAGTCGTTGATTGCAGCCCTGGCCCGGGATCTCGAACCCTTCATCACGGCGCACGCCTCGGGCCGCTATTTCGGGTTCGTCAT
>JAUYIV010000342.1 GCA_030688105.1 Actinomycetota bacterium
GGGCAAGATGTTGGGCGTGGCCAGGCCTGCAAAGATGACGGCTGGAGCCAACCCCGACCATGCAAGGGCCGGCGCTCGCGCCGCATGGCGCCGATGGACGCCGATCATGCCCCCGAGGACGAGCGGGGCGAACATGGCGAGTCGAAATGACCCAAAGGGCTCAGCCCACGCGACTTCGGCGAAGGGGGTGCTGTGACTGACCCCCATGGAAAAGAGAATGCCGAGGATGACGTACCCTCCGCTTCCCATCGCGGCCACGCCGAGCAGGCGAGTGGACGTGGGCAGCCTCGGATTCAGAAGTGGATCCCCAACCAGCTGGGGATCGAGATGAGCGTCGAGCGCGCCGCGCAGCACGTCGGCGACGGCTCGCAGGGTGAGGGCTCGGCTTTCCAGGAGATCAAGGAACTCCTCGCCGAAACGGGCTCGCCAGTCCGCGGGGTAGAGCCGGACCAGCCAACGACCGATCACGCTCCACCACGGTCCAGGCTGGCCAGCGCCGCATTCGCGAACGTGCGCATTCCTTGCAGGTGAGCCTGAAGGACCTCGGCTCCGAGTCCTGTGATCCGATACGGGCGGCGCCGTGCCTCAGGGGGAAGGGCCTGGATCAGCCCGCGCCGTTCCAGTCTGGCGAGGCTCGCGTACAGGGTGCCTGGCCCGAGAGGCTGGCTGCTCATGCGCTCGGCCTCCAGCATGATCGCGTAGCCATGACGCGGTCCGTCGGCCAGGGTGGCCAGGATCAGGACCGATGGCTCGGTGAAGCGGCCAAAGGAGGTGAGCGGTTCTTCCGATTGGGTCGTCATGTAGTACGTCCTCCACTATATCGGTAGCCGATATAGTGGACCGGGGCTTACGCACTGTCAAGGGTTCACGCGGGGATTTAGAGCCCGGTCCCGTCGTGTGCGCCCTACGTGCGTATCGGGCAACATCACGGCCCTGCGTGCCCACCTTGCACGTCCTGCGTTACGTTCGGCGTTTGAACGGGGCGAATTCCACTCAAACGCACCCCTGCTTGGCTGATACGCACGCCCCCCGTGCATGGGACGCCTCGTGGGTCACAGATAGCATCGGGGAGCACGGCGCAGTACCCTTGGCACGCCAAATCGGAGACATACGACATGACTCGACTCGCGCAGCCGCCGACCACCCAAGCCGAAGTTAAGCCCGACCTGGAGCGCGTCAACCACTGGATCGGCGGCAAGCGCGTGGCCGGCACTTCGGGGCGCAAGGGCCCGGTCTATAACCCGGCCACTGGGGAGCTCGCGCGCGAGGTGGACTTCGCATCGGTCGAGGAAGTTGATGCTGCGGTGAAGGCTGCCACGGCTGCCTTTCCGGCCTGGCGCGCGACGTCCCTGAGCCGCCGGACCGAGATCCTGTTCCGCATCCGCAACCTGGTGGACCAGCACCGGGCCGACATCGCCGCCTTCCTCACCGCCGAGCACGGCAAGGTGCACACCGACGCCATGGGCGAAGTGGCCCGCGGCCTGGAGAACCTCGAGTTCGCGACCGGCGTCCCGCACCTGCTCAAGGGCTCGTTCAGTGAGCAGGTGAGCGGCGGGATCGACGTCTACCAGATCCGCCAGCCGTTGGGCGTAGCCGCCGGGATCACGCCGTTCAATTTCCCGGCCATGGTCCCGATGTGGATGTTCGGCAACGCCATCGCGTGCGGGAACACCTTCGTCCTGAAGCCGTCGGAGAAGGACCCGTCCGCATCGGTGTATCTCGGGGAGCTGCTCAAGGAGGCCGGTGTCCCGGATGGGGTGTTCAACGTCGTCCATGGCGACAAGGTCGCGGTCGACGCCATCCTCGAGCACCCGGGCATCGCGTCGGTGAGCTTCGTGGGCTCCACGCCCGTGGCACGTCACATCTACGAGACCGGCACCCGCCACGGGAAGCGGGTCCAGGCCCTGGGCGGGGCCAAGAACCACATGGTGGTGCTGCCCGACGCGGATATCGACATGGCCGCCGATGCCGCCGTGTCGGCCGCCTACGGCTCCGCCGGCGAGCGCTGCATGGCCATTTCGGTCGTCGTGGCGCTCGGCGACGTCGCCGATCCGCTGGTCGGTGCCATCGAGGAGCGGCTGCCGAAGATCACCATCGGTCCGGGACACGAGGAGAGCTCCGAGATGGGGCCGCTCATCACCCGGGAGCATCGCGACAAGGTCGCCTCCTACCTCGACTCCGGGGTCTCGCAGGGGGCCACGCTGCGCGCCGATGGTCGTCAGCACGTGCTGTTCAACGAGTCCGAGGGCTTCTTCCTCGGGGTCTCGCTGCTCGACAACGTGACGCCGGAGATGGAGTGCTACCGCAACGAGATCTTCGGGCCGGTGCTCGAGGTCGTGCGCGTGCCGGACTATCCATCGGCCCTCGAGCTGGTGAACGGCAACCAGTACGGCAACGGGACCGCGATCTTCACCCGTGACGGCGGGGCGGCGCGCCAGTACCAGTTCGATGCCGAGGTCGGCATGGTCGGCATCAACGTGCCGATCCCGGTGCCCGTCGCCTACTACAGCTTCGGCGGCTGGAAGGCCTCGCTCTTCGGCGACCTGCACATGTACGGCCCGGAGGGGATCAACTTCTACACGCGGTCCAAGGTGGTCACCGCGCGCTGGCCCGATCCGGGAACCTCCAGCGTCGACCTCGGCTTCCCACGCACTCGATAGGGCCTCCGTGGTGCGGAATTGCCGGCGTGGTTCGCCGGGGCGCGCCGCAATCTGTCAGCGAATATATCAGTAGAGGCATAATCCCTGAGAGGCGCTGGATGCCGCCGGGCGAGGAGCCTCCGGCGCCAGTGGCGCCAATCGATAATCAAGCGGTAAGCCGGCGGTAAGCGCCGATCGCCATCCTCTGCGCATGGCGATGAAGCTCCGGCGCCGCAAGGCGAAGAAACTGCGCTCCCACCGATTGATCCGCGCGGGTGACCGGACGATGACATTCGTCCAGGACCCCGACGCCCCGGAGGATGGAACCGAGCCATCCATCGAGGAGATCGACGCGGCGCTGGCGGAGGTGCCGGCCGAGCTCGACTGGGATTGGGCCGTCCACCGGCTCATCCCGCTCTTCGAGCGCGGCTACGGCGAG
>JAUYIV010000353.1 GCA_030688105.1 Actinomycetota bacterium
GGCTACTGGAGCAAGCCGCCGCTCAGGGGGGATCCCCGACTGTGGGTGACCTCGCGCGCGCTCTTTCGAGCAGCGAAGCCACGATCAGAAGAGACCTGACGGCGATTCGGAGCTCCGGCGACCGCATCACCACTCGTGGTAGTCGAACCAATACAGCGAGTGACTGAGCGCTAAGTAGCCTGCAGTCCGGTGTCCAAGCTTTAGATACGGGCGAGATATGCCGACTTCAACCTCCTGACACGTACAGGAGGACATCCGATGCGCAAACGCCTGGTCGTGCTCGCCCTGACCGTCGGCACGTTTCTTGCCCTTTGGGCGCAGCCTGCTTTCGCCATTCTGCGTCCGGGCCACGGTTAGGCCTCGAGGATTCCGCCGCCTGGGCCTCCCGGGCGCGCGGCGAGCCGCGGCGGGGGGTGATCCAGAGCACCCCATGCCGTGACAACCTAGGCCGGCGACGACCGCCCTAAGGGGCCCCAAGGGGCTTCCGGCCACCCCTACCGTGATGGTCCCCGGTTTGCCGGGGACCATCCGCGTCACGGGGTGCCCCAACCGCCTCCACCGGGGGTGAGCACCAGGATCCGATCACCTGCCTCCGCCTCGAACGTGACCTTTCCGGGCAAACGCTGCTTGCTTCCGGATCGGGTGACCAGCCAGTCCTCCCCCGTCGATCCTGGTCGGCCACCGGCCAAGCCCCAGGGACGATGCCGGCGCCGCTCGCCGATGAGCGACACGGTCGCCGACTCTCGGAGTTGCAATTCCCGAATGATCCCCTCGCCCCCGGGAAAGAGGCCGGCGCCGCCCGATCCCGACCGGAGCCCGGTGCGGGTGACCACAAACGGATAGTGGGTCTCCAGCGCCTCGATCGGCGTGTTCTTCGTGTTGGTCATGCCGGTATGGATCCCAGATTGACCTCGACGGAAGGCCGTCGCCCCCTCGCCGCCCGCCACGGTCTCGTAGTACACCGTGCGACCCGAGCCGATCAAGATGTTGTTCATCGTTCCCTGAGACGCCGCCGGCACCCGATCGGGAGCGGCCTTTGCCAGCGCTCCGAGCAAGACGTCGGCGATCCGCTGGCTGGTCTCGACGTTCCCGGCGGCGACCGCCACCGGTGGAACCGCTCCAACGAGGGTACCAGGCGAGACCCGGAGGTCGAGCGGGCGGTAACAGCCCCCGTTGGCTGGAATCGCCGGATCGGTTGCGACCCGAACCGCGTAGTAGAGGCATGACCTGGTCACCGCCTCCACGGCGTTGATGTTCCCCTCGATCTGTGGGTCGGTCCCGGCGAAGTCGGCGATCAATCGGTCCCCTTCGACCGTGATCACCACCCGGATCGAGATGTCGTCGTCGCCCCATTCCATGGAGTCCTCGAAGGCATACGAGCCATCGGGGACCAGCGAAAGGGCGGCTCGCATTCGACTCTCGCCATAGCCGAGGAGGGCGTTGGTCACCCTTCCATAGGAGGAGCGGTACCCATCTGCTGCCTCGGCGAGACGGATTGCCCCCGCCTGGTTTGCGCCCAGCTGAGCGGACAGATCGCCCAACCGTTCCTCCGGGGTACGGGTCGCCGCAAGGAAGCCATCGACGAACGAGCCTTCCCACTCGCCGTCGACACACGCCACCATGGGTGCGACCACGTGACCCTCCTGCTCGAGCCGGGTGGCATTCGCCGGCATCGAGCCCGGAGCTTTTCCGCCGACGTCGGCGTGGTGCGCCCGGTTGGCTACCCAACCGATCAACCGATTCGATCGATGGACCGGTCGGACGAGGGTCAGGTCGTTGAGGTGGGTCCCGCCGTGGAAAGGATCGTTCACGGCGAACTGCAGGCCGGGCTCGACTTCAGTGCCGAACTCGCCGATGACCGCCGCCACGGAAGCGGGCATGGACCCCAGGTGGACCGGGATGTGCTCGGCCTGAGCGAGCATCTCGCCATCGGCCACGAATACCGCCGCAGAGCAATCCGCCCGCTCCTTGATGTTGGGCGAATAGGCGGTGCGCCGGAGGACGGCACCCATCTCGTCGGCGACCGACGCGAAGCGATTCCTCGCCACCTCGAGCGTTACCGCGTCGACCTCCCTCACCATGTCACCTCGAGCGCTCCCGACTCGTGGACGATGACACGCTCGCCGGCCCCGATGAAGGTCGTCGCCTCGGGCTCCTCCACCACCGCCGGTCCGAGGATCTCCGAGCCGGCCGGCAGTGACGGCCGCCACCACACCGAGGCCGATTCCTCGCCGCCGTCCGTCATGATTTGCCGCGACCCGCGCCCCGGGTCGCCGGGCTCGACCGCATGCGGCACCTCGCCCCACGTCACCGCCGGGGGTCCGGTCGCCTCGGCGCGAATCGTCACCAGCTCGATCGCGTCCCCCGGCCGGTCGAAGCCGTTGCGTCGGCGGTGGGCGTCGTGGAACCTCTCTGCGAGATCATCCCAGCCCTCCCCAAGGCGGTACGGGACCGAGGTCTCGTGGGATTGCCCGCGGTAGCGGACATCCATTACCAGATCGACCTCCGTGGCCGAGGGCATTGCCCGACGCGCCGCGGTGGCGACGGCTCGCGACGGGCCGTCGAGCTCCTCCCCCGGGCTCAGGAGGACGCTTCGAGCCGCATCCGCCCGCGGTGGGGCGAGAAGCATGCCGAAGGCGGAGAACACCCCGGCGTGTGCCGGGATCACCACCCCCGCCATGCCCAGACGGCGGGCCATGGCGGAGGCGTGAAGTCCACCGGCTCCGCCGAACGCGACCAGCACCGCGTCCCGAGGATCAGCTCCCTCCTCCACCGACACTCGCCGGATGGCACGCTCCATGTGCGACTCGACCACCGTCACTATGCCGCGGGCGCAAGCGAGGGCGTCGAGTCCGACGCCATCGCCCAGCCGAGCCAGCGCCACCTCGGCGGCTCTGACGTGCAAGTCGAGGGACCCGCCGAATCGAGTCCCGGCCCCGATGAGGCCGAGCAGGAGATCGGCGTCGGTCACGGTGGGCTCTGTGCCGCCGCGCCCATAGGCCGCCGGGCCGGGATCGGCTCCGGCACTCACGGGTCCCACTCGCAGCGCACCTCCTGGATCCGCCCACGCCAGGCTCCCCCCGCCGGCTCCGACGGTGTGGATCGCGACGGAGGGCATTCGGCAGGGAAGTCCGTCGATGGCGCGTTCGTATCCGACCTCAGGGCGGCCGTGCTCGATGCGACAGACATCGGTCGAGGTGCCACCCATGTCGAAAGACACGACGGTGCGATGGCCGAGGGCAGTGCCCAATGCGGCCGCGGCCACGGCGCCGCCCGCAGGCCCTGACAGGATGATGGAAGCCGGCAGCGCGGCGGCTGCTTCCAGCGACATCAGGCCGCCCGAGCTCCGCATGACCGACGGAGCACCGACGACACCTCCGTCCACCGCCCCCCGCGCCAGCCGCTGCAGGTAGGAGGCGACCACCGGGATCAAGTAGGCGTTCAGCACCGTGGTCGAGGCTCGCTCGAATTCGCGGAACTCCGCCACGACCTCGCTCGACAGCGATATGGGAACTCCGGGAATCTTCGACGAGAGTGCCGTGGCAACGGCGGTCTCTCGGTCGTGGTGGGCGAACGAGTAGAGCAGCGACACCGCCACGGCCTCCGGTTGCACCCCTGCGATCGCCTCGCAGAGTCTCGCGAGAGCTTCCTGATCGATGGGCCCGGGGGCTTCCGGATGGGACCGCCCGACGAACCCGAACCGACGGTCCGCCGGGACGATCGGCGTTGGTCGGACCTGAGTCGTGTCATAGAGCGACGGCCGATCCTGCCGGCCGATCTCGATTAGGTGCTCGAAGCCGGCGTCGGTGACCAGGGCGGTACGCGCTCCGCGGCGCTGGAGCACCGCGTTGGTGGCCGCGGTCGTGCCATGGATCAGGTGGGTCCCCTGGCCGGCGAATTGGCGCAGTGCCTCGACGACGCCATCGCTCTGGTCGGCAGTCGTCGGGACCTTGCCCGTTGCCAGCCGGCCGGCGTCCCAGACGGCGATATCCGTAAAGGTCCCGCCGACGTCGACGGCGGCGTGCATCACTGGGTCCGATCGATCGGCTCACGGGGCCGCGTCGCAACTATCGTGCGAGAGCGGACGAACCCGGAGTTGCCATGCCCGTCAGCGTGAGTCAGACGCCCAATCCCAACGCCCTCAAATTCACGGTTGGAACGGAGTTCGATTCCCCCAAGAGCTTTGCCGCCGGGCAACAGACCGACGACCCGGTTGCCGCCCCGATCATCGCCATCGACGGGGTGACCAGCGTCTTCATGTCGGCCGACTTCGTCACGGTCAGCAAGCAACCCGATGCGTTCTGGGACGACATCGTCCCCGCGGTCAGCGAAATCCTCCAAGAGCACTACGGCTGAGTGTTTCCCGCCGAACCGATGAGAGCCTGACACTGAGTGCGAGGCTACCGCTCCCTCTGCTAGGGCTGACCCTTGACCGCCCGCAGCCCTGATCGCTGACCGACCAGTTGAGCTGAGGTACCCCCCGGAGTCGTAGCCGGGCCCGACCGCGGCGCCGAGGGAACGTACGGGGTCGACGCAGCGGCGGTTTGCCTGAACGCGTCCACCAGACCCGGCGTGGAGGCTGTCGCGGCTTGGCATGGCCGGTGGTCTGCGGGTGACACCCTCGTCGCCCACTGCCAGGTCCACACGGAGTTCTGTCGGCGTGGGTTTCCGCCGGGCATTTCGTGTCACAGGCTGTCGGTAGTGTCGAACGTATGTTCGATAGAGAGTTTGAACCGATTCCTGCGGGCCTGGACCGGATGCCGCCGGGTCCGGTGTTGGCGGGGCTCTTGGCTTCGATCGATGTCGATGCGGTCTCGGGCCACGACCGGGTGGTGGTGCTGCGCGCCCAGCAACGCATGGCATCCCACCTCCAGGCGCAGGTATATGCGGCGATGGCGGC
>JAUYIV010000354.1 GCA_030688105.1 Actinomycetota bacterium
CCGGACCCGAGGAGCTCCGCGATCACCGCCGGCGACCCGAAGCGGCCATCGCCGTTCTGCACCTGGATGGCGGCCTCCATCCCGGGGTCCGGGCTCATCCGCTGCCCGCCGAGGAACGCCGCCACTGCGGCGCCGGCCTCGGGCTCGATGGGGACGACATAGGAGGTGCCGTTCTCACTGCTGATCCTCACCGGCAGCGTCATGGCGTCGAGATCTCCGGGTCCGACACTGCGCATCTGCCAGGCGAGCTCGAGGATCTCGTCCTCGTCGAAACCCTCGTCGGTGACGACGAACCGGCCCAGGGCGTCGAGAAGCTGATTGAACCCCTCGATCGACGACGGCCGATCGATCTGAGTGAGGATCGCCATTAGGACGTCCTGCTGCCTCCCGGTCCGCCCGATGTCGGTTCCGGCGACCGTGACCCAGGAACCGTTGCGCAACTCCTGGTAGTGCCGGCTGCGGGCAAACGCGAGGGCGTTATTGCCGTCCAGCACCTGGCGGCCGGCGCCCACCTCGAACCCCGAGCGGATGTCCCGGGCGGGGAACGGGAATGTCATCTCGATCCCGCCGATGGCATCGACGATGCCGGCGAATCCCGAGAATTCGACCTGGAGGTAGTGGTGGATCGGTGCGCCGGTGAAGTTCTTCACCGCCGCGACGATGCCCGCGGGTCCGTTCGAGAACGTGGCGTTGATCTTCGTGGTCGAGCCGTTGTGGACGATCTTGAGATCGCGCGGGAGCGAGAGCATCTGGATCGTGTCGCTCCTCGGATCGACTTTGACGAGGATGATCACGTCGGCCCGCTGCCCGCCGAAGTCCCCGAAGTGGGTGAGATCGTCGAGGTTCGCTCGGCTGTCGGAGCCGATGAGGAGGAACACCCTGGGCTCCCCGATGTCGACCGGCCGGTCGACGAGCGTCAGGTCGGACGCCGGGATGGTCGATACCGCACCCGACACTTTGCGGGCGGCGAGCCAGATCGCACCCAGAGCGCCGAACACCACGAGGTTGGCCACGATCAGGAACGTGACGATCGCCTTCTTCACCCAGGTCCGGGGAGGGGGGGAAGCGGGGGCGCGTGAGGGCTTGGGGAGAGGCGGTGGAGTCGGCTGAGTCATCTGAAGTGCGGCCTTTCTAGCACTGCCGCAGCCTTAGAGGATCGCACCACGATTCGAGCCGAGCTCAAGCGGCAGGTCGTCGGTCACGGTACGCCCCCATCAATCGCCGTGCTTCGGAATCGGAGAGGGGCTTGACCGCCTCCCGCATGGTGACGCCCGAGGCGCGGTCCGTGCGAGAGGCGAGCCACGCGACCACGGCATCGGGGCGGCGTTTCCCCAGCTCCCGGAGGCACCACCCGATCGCCTTGCGGATGAAGAACTCCGTTTCGTCCAGCATGTCGTCGGCGAGACGGAGGAAGCGTCCGATTTCGCCGGCGCCGGATCGCAACCCGGCCAGATGGGCCAGCAGGGCCGACCTCCTGATCCAGAAATCGGGGTCACGAGCCCAGCGCTCCAGGGTCGGCCCGATGCCGGCCACCGCGTCGATGCCGCCGACCACCGTCGCCGCCAGCCCGTCGACCAGCGCCCATGTGCGCGACTCCCGAAGGAGCCGCTCGACCAGCGGCACGTCGTCCTCGCCCAAGTCGGGCAGGGCGAGGGTCAGCAGCTCGACCGCCGCCATCCGGCACTCATGGATGCCGGTCGCCCACAGGGCCTCGACCACCGCCACCACGTCGTCGTGATCGAGCGGGCCCGAATCCCGCCAGACCGCGAGGACCGCCTTCCGCATTGCCGGCACCGAGACGCCGTAGAACTCGAGATCGCTCTTGAGGTACGCCTTCTCGCCGGCGGCTCGTTCCCGAGTGCCCGCCGCCCGCAGCAGGTGATCGATTTCGCCGGCCACCCTTGCCGGGTTCACACCGCGACGACCGTTGCGAGATGCCCGTCGAGGAACTCGATCACCCGCCGATAGGCATCCTCGGCTGAGGCCTCCTGGTAGTCGGCCGAGCCCTCGTCGTGGAACCCGGAAGCGACGTCTCCGTACCTGATCCATTGGCCCCGGCCCAGCGAGTCGTGCAGGTCTCGGACGGTTTCGGCGTCATCGGCCGAGATGAGCACGAGGAGCGGACCGCCGCCCGCCGCCAAGGTCTCGACGTCGACGGCCTCGGCACCCCCGATCAGGATGTTGGCGGCGCCATGGGAGGCGGCGAGGCGGGCGGCTTGAGGCCCACCCGCACCGAGGCCCAGCACGGCCAGGCGGTCCGCCGCCCACTCGGTCCAGTACTCGCCGAGGGCCTCGACCGCATCCTCTAGATCGGCCCGGGCGCGGGCCGTTGGCATGGCATCGGGATCGGGAGCGGCGCCCCGGTACAGGTCGGGAGCGACCGCGACGTAGCCGAACCGGGCCAGGCGCCGGCATGCCGCCTTGACGCTCGAAGTGAGCCCGGGGGCGCCGTGGGCGAGGACCACCGCCGGATACCGGCCCTCCAGATCGGGGCGGGACAGATAGACTGACCGATAGGGAGGCATGGGGAGCGCGTACGTTCCGTAGAGGATCGACACCCGGCCTTCGCCCTCCAGTACGGTCAACGGTGCTCCCGCGTGCTGAGGCTGGCAGCGTACCCGGCTCGTCACCCGTCACCCGTCGCGTCATCGGGGGGAGCGGCGCGGACCAGCCGAACCTCCTCCGAATCCAGCGCCTCCAACTCTCCCCCGACGTCGACGATGAGCCGTCCGAAGGCATCGACCCCGGTGGCGATCCCCGAACCGCCAGGGTCCCAAGTGATCTCGCGGCCGATCACGGTGCAGCACGACTCGTACTCCTCCCGCCCCCAATCGTCGGGCCCGGCCTCGAGACGATCGAGCAGTCGGGCCACCCACGACTCGGCCAGTTCCCACCCGGCTCCCGGCCCGGGATCCTCGTCCCACAGCGCTCCGGCACCCTCGATCGGGCTCGGCCACCACAGATTCACGCCCATCCCGACCACGACCACCGTGCCGTCGGACTCCGACAGGATCCCGGCGATCTTGGCAGAGCCGCGAACGACGTCGTTGGGCCACTTCAGCCCGACATCCCCGAGCACGTCGACTGCCGCCAGGCCGGCGACGAGCGGGATCCGGGGCCACGCCGAGGGAACCCATCTCGGACCAAAAGCCACGGAGGCCGCCAATGCCCGGTCGGCATCGACCCATTTCGCTCCGGAGCGGCCCCTCCCCGCCGCCTGGGCGCCGGCGGTGACGAGCACCGGAACCCCGGCAAAGCGGCGCCGTGCCTCGTCCTGGGTGGACGAGGTCGTGGGAAGGTGCAGGGCGGTGACGGATGTAGCCATGGTGGGAGGGCGCGAGTCGAACCCTTCAGATGACCATACTCAACATGGAATGAGCACCGAAGAGCAGATCGAGCGACTTCGACGGCTCCGCGAGGAGCACGCCCACGCCGGGAGCAAGCGCGCCGTCGACAAGCAGCACGAAGCCGGGAAGATGACCGCCCGCGAGCGGATCGACGCGCTCCTCGACAAGGGCTCTTTCGTCGAGCTGGACATGTTCGTCCGCCACCGGGCGCGCGGCTTCGGCATCGAAGAGAGGCGCCCACCCGGTGACGCGGTGATCACCGGATGGGGCACCATCGACGGCCGCACCGTGTTCGTCTTCGCGGAGGACTTCACCGTCTTCGGAGGCTCGCTCGGAGAGGTGGTGAGCGAAAAGATCTGCAAGGTGCTGGACCTTGCAATGGAGACCGGGGCGCCGGTGATCGGTCTCAAGGACTCCGGGGGGGCCCGCATCCAGGAGGGGGTGCTTGCCCTGGACGGGTACGGCGAGATCTTCCGCCGCAATGTGATGGCCTCGGGGGTGGTGCCACAGGTGTCCGTGATCATGGGCCCATGCGCCGGCGGCGCCGTCTACTCGCCTGCGATAACCGACTTCGTGTACCAGGTCGAGGGGACATCGCACCTCTTCATCACCGGCCCCGACGTCATCAAGGCGGTCACAGGAGAAGACGTCAGCTTCGACATCCTCGGAGGTGCCAGCCCGCACAGCCAGACATCCGGGGTCACTCACTTCGTGAGCAACGACGGCCATCAAGCCCTCGAAGAGGTCCGGTATCTGATCTCGTTCCTGCCCCAGAACAACCTCGAGGCGCCGCCTTTCTTCACCCCGACCGACCAGCCGGATCGGATGGAGGAGGGCCTGACCACGATCATCCCCGACTCCCCCAATCATCCCTACAAAATGGTCGATCTGATCGAGATGGTGGTGGACGACGGGGAGTTCTACGAGGTGCACCAGCACTTCGCGGGCAACATCGTCGTCGGACTGGCCCGTCTCGACGGATACACCGTGGGGATCGTCGGCAACAATCCCGCGACTCTGGCCGGCACCCTCGACATCGACGCCTCGGTGAAGGCGGCCCGGTTCGTCAGGTTCTGCGACGCCTTCAACATCCCGATCGTCTCGTTCGTCGACGTGCCCGGCTTCCTCCCGGGTATCGATCAGGAGCACGGCGGGATCATCCGGCATGGCGCCAAGCTCCTCTATGCGTATTGCGAGGCGACCGTCCCCCGGGTGACCGTCATAACCCGGAAGGCCTACGGCGGGGCGTACGTCGTGATGAACTCGCGCAGCGTCGGCGCCGACATCGCCTTTGCGTGGCCCACCGCCGAGATCGCGGTCATGGGCGCCCAGGGGGCGGTCAACGTCATCCACCGCCGCGAGATCGCCGAGGCGGAAGACCCCGAGACTCGGCGGACCGAGCTCATCGAGAGCTACGAGGGAGCGTTCTCCAACCCCTATGTGGCCGCGGAACGCGGCCTGGTCGACGAGGTCATCGAGCCTCGCGAGACGCGGCCTCGGTTGATCCAGGCCCTCGAGATGCTGCGCAACAAGCGGGTGAACCTCCCGCCCAAGAAGCACGGAAACATCCCTCTCTAGGATGCCTGCCATGCGCTCCGTCCTGGTCGCCAACCGTGGAGAGATCGCGGTCAGGGTGATCCGGGGCGTCAAAGAGATGGGCCTTCGGGCCATCGCGGTCTACTCCGAGATCGACCGCGACGCCCTCCACGTCCAGAACGCCGACGAGGCCTGGAACATCGGGCCCGCCCCCGCCGCCGAGTCCTACCTCGACATCGACAGCATCTTGCGGGTCGCCTCCGAGTCGAAGGCCGAGGCGATCCACCCCGGCTACGGGTTCCTCGCCGAGAACGCAGAGTTCGCCCGCCGCGTCATCGGGGCCGGTCTGATCTGGGTCGGCCCGCCGCCAGAGGCGATCGCCGCGATGGGTGACAAGATCTCCTCGCGCGTCGCCGCGGAGGAGGCCGGGGTGTCGGGGGTGCCGGGGACCCTCGAACCGCTCGCCTCGGTCGAAGAGGTGCGCAAGGTGGCGGAAAAGTTCGGGTACCCCATCGCCATCAAGGCGGCTCACGGCGGCGGAGGCAAGGGCCTGCGGGTGGTTCGTGCCGAGGAAGAGCTCGAAGCGGGGTTCGACGCCGCTCGCCGTGAGGCCGACGCCTATTTCAAGAACCCCGAGGTGTACGTCGAGAAGTACCTCGAGTTCCCTCGCCATGTCGAAGCGCAGATCCTCTTCGACACCCACGGAAACGGCCTCTTTCTGGGCGAGCGCGACTGCTCTCTCCAGCGCCGCCATCAGAAGCTGATCGAGGAGACCCCGTCGCCGGCACTGGGCGAGAAACAGCGCAAGGCGATCGGCAAGGCCGCGGTGGCGGTCGCCAAGGCGGCGGGCTACGTCAATGCCGGAACGGTCGAGTTCCTGCTCGACCAGAAGGGCG
>JAUYIV010000361.1 GCA_030688105.1 Actinomycetota bacterium
GTCGCCGCGCCAGGCGGGGTCGATGCTCTAGCGGAGCCGGTGCTCCAGGTAGTCGACGATGCCGCCGGCGACGTCGACCCCGCTGGCCCGTTCGATCCCCTCGAGGCCGGGCGATGCGTTGACCTCGATGACCAGTGGGCCCTCGTCGCTGCGCAGCATGTCCACGCCGGAGACGTCGAGGCCGAGGGTGGCTGCCGCGGTGATCGCCGTCTCGGTCTCGTCCTCGGAGAGCTCGACGTGGCGGGCGGTACCGCCGCGGTGAAGGTTTGCCCGGAACTCACCCTCTGCCGCCACCCGCTCCATGGCTGCCACCACCTTGCCGCCGACGACGAATGCCCGCAGGTCGGTGTTGTGCGCTTCGGAGACGAACCGCTGGACGAGGATGTTGGCGTCGAGCTGCCGGAAGGCGGCGATCACCGACTCGGCTGCCTTGAGCGTCGGAGCCAGCACGACGCCGACGCCCTGGGTGCCCTCGAGCAGCTTGATCACGTAGGGGGGTTTGCCCACCACCTCGAGGAGACCGGAGATGTCCTTGATCGAGTGGGCGAACGAGGTCACCGGCAGCCCGATCCCGGCTCGAGAGAGGAGCTGCAGCGACCGGAGCTTGTCGCGAGCCCGGGAGATCGCCTGGGACTCGTTGGCGGTGAGGACGTGCATCATCTCGAATTGGCGGACGACGGCGGTCCCGTAGAAGGTGTAGGTGGCACCGACCCTCGGGATCACCGCGTCGAACTCCAGCTCCCGGCCGGCGAACAGGACCCGCGGGCGCCGCGAGGTGATGTCCATGTAGCAGCGGAGATAGTCGACCACCGACACCTCATGGCCATGGGTTGCGGCCGCCTCGGCCAGGCGCCGAGTCGAATAGAGGCTGGGGCGTCGGCTGAGCACACCGACTCGCATCAGGACCCCCCCAGGAGATAGGACGCCGAAGGATCGACGACGGCTCGGTGGCTGATCGCCTCCCGTCCGAGGAGCATCCGGTACTGCATGCGGGTGCGCCGGGCGAGGGTCACATCTATCGACCAGCGCTCGCCACCCAGCGCCAGATCGGTCCGGATGACATAGCGATCCTCCTCGCGGCCCCCACGTCCCGGGTTTCGAACCGTGCGGACGTCGGCGATGGGAGCCGAGGCCTCGATCGTCTCCGTACGCGATAGGTGTACCCGGAACCGCACCATCCGCTCGCCCCTCGATTGGTACTCCTCGATCCGGCTCACGTCGATCGACGACGAACTCGCCCCCGTGTCGATCTTGGCTGCGATCGAGTCGATCCCGAGCCCGGGAAGCCCGACGACCTCGCGCCATCCGACGGTCAGCATCTGCGGAGAGTAGGAGCAGAGGGCTGCTCCTGACATCTGATATCTGACATCCAGAAAAGGCGTAGCCTTCTGTCATGGCATCCATGAAGAAGTGGTTCGGGTTGGTTGCGCTTGCTGCGATCGTCGTCGCCTTCGTGAAGCGGAAGAAGGAGGACGAGCGCGGCGACTCTGTGGAAGGATCGATCGAGACCTGACCCGACGTCTTAGATCTCAGGTCTCAGATCCGGTCGCCCTTCTCCTCCGCGGCTGCTCACCACCGGCATCTGACATCTGAAATCTGACTTCTGACATCTGATCCGAGGAGGCGTCAGCCGAAGAGCCATGAACTCAGGAAACACGGGCGGACCCGCAGTGACAAAGCGCATCGCTTCGGTGCGGGGCCGATTGGGGGGATGGAAACATGCCGCAGTCAGTCGAAGATCGTCTTGAGGAGTTCATCTCGACATTGGAGCGCGACCCTCTCGGCGCCATCGATCGGTTCGTGGCACCCGATTTTTTCTCATACTCGCCGGGGCCGGAGGAGCCGACCGCGACCGAGCGGATCGGCGCCCTGGTCGCCGATCTGTTGGTGGCCCTTCCCGACTTCGCGGCGTCGATCATCGACGTGGGTCGGGATGGCGACCGGTTCACCGGGTCCCTTCGGGTCACCGGAACCCACGCGAACGCTCTTTGGGGTGCCCCCGGAGGCGGACACCGCCTCGACTGGACGACCCGGATCTCGCTGAGGGCGATCGACGGTCGCTTCGCCGTTCGGTTCGACGACTTCTCAGCGCCCGAGATCGTGGGGGTCCTACGCGGCCTGGGCCTGGTGAACCCACCCGATGAGATGGATCAGCCACTTCACCACCCGGTTGCGATCCCCGAGTTCCTCCTCAAGCTCGTATTCACCGGCCAGGCTTCCGACCGGCCCTGCCGGCATCTCGCATCGATCCGGGTGACGGAGCCTTCGACCCGGGTGTGTGCCCAGTGCCTGGCCCGGGGCGACGGCTGGCCCGCGCTCCGTATGTGTCTGATGTGCGGGTTCGTCGGCTGCTGCGACACCTCCAAGAACAGGCACGCCCTGGCCCACTACGAGGAGACGGGCCATCCCCTCGTCCGATCGATTCGCATGGACGAGGGGTGGGGCTGGTGCTACGAGGACAACGCGTTCTTCGAGAGCGCCACGATCGTTCGGCGGGCGTAGCAATGGCGTACATGATCTACCAGAGATATAGGACTGCGGTGTTGGAGGCGTACGCCGACGACCCCGACGTCGGCCACCATCTCGAGGCGGCCCGCTCATATCGCATTTGGCTGGCAACCCTGACCCTCGAGCCGGCCGTCAAGAGTGCCCTGGTCGAGCAGGCCTTGGTGATCGAGTCCGCGTTCGAGCGGCTCGCCGCGAACCGCCAGGCTCACCGGGTGGAGTAGCCGCGCTCCTCGGCGGCGGCGGCGATGCGGCGGGCCATCCGCGGGAACACGAGGCGATGGGCCAGCAGCATCCCGTACCAGTAGATCCGCCCCCGCCATCCCCTGGGACGGAACCACGCGGTCTGGATGAGATCTGCGCCGAATTCGGTGTCACGCGTCTCCCACTCGAGCCAGGCCTCGCCGGGGATTCTCAACTCGCCGCGAAGGCGGAGCCGGACTCCCGGGTCTACTTCCTCGACGCGCCAGCAATCGACGACCTCCCCGACGCGCAGCACGTTGGGATGGCGGCGTCCCCGTCGGAGGCCGACGCCCCCGACCATCTGGTCGAGCAGGCCGCGGATCCGCCATGCCCAGTCGAGCCCGTAGTACCCGACGCTTCCTCCGATGCGGCTGAACGCCCAGAACAGATGAGGCACATCGGTGTCCGTCGGGACCACCTGCCGGTCCATGTAGACGGTCTCGCCGCGCCAGGTTCGATCGGGGGTCGCCGGCGCCGGTGGGTGGGATTCGGCGTCGGACCAGCGCGTGATCACACCACCGGGAAGCCGTGACAGGGCGCGGCGCAGCGCCACTCGGTACGGAGTCGGACCGGCGAGGAGGTTCTCGGTGGGCGTGGGAACCAGCCCGGAGCGCAGATCATCGATGAGGGGCCGGGCGACGCGCCGCGGAATGGGCGTGACCAGTCCCACCCAGAGCGAGGAGAGGCGCGCCGCCATCATCGGAACCGGCACGGTTCGTCGCCTCCTGAGGCCGGCCTCTTCTGCGTAGATCCGCATCATGTCGACATGGGTGAGGGTCTCTGGCCCCCCCAGCTCGACGACACGGCGGTCTCCCGTCGTTTCGTCGAGGGTCGCCAAGAGCACGTCGATGACGTCGCGAATGCCCACCGGCTGGCAACGGTTTCTCGCCCACCGGGGAGCCAGCACGAGGGGGCTGACTTCGGTGAGGGCGCGAACCATCTCGAACGAGACCGACCCGGAGCCGATCACCGGGCCCACCCTGACCTCAGTTACCGGCACCATTCCGGTGGCGAGGATGCGACCGACCTCGTGTCGGCTGTGGGTGAATTCGGAGTGCTGGCCGTCCTCGGCGCCCAATGCCCCCAGATAGACGATTCGCCTCAGCCCGGAGTCCTCGGCGGCAAGGCGAAAATTGGCCGCTCCGACCCGGTCGAGGTTGGCGAAGTCCTTGCCCGACGCCGCCGAATGGACCAGGTAAAACGCCACGTCGCACCCAGAGGTCGCCTCCTTGAGCGAGGGGGCATCGAGTACGTCCCCAGCCATGACGTCGACCTGGCGTCGCCAGGGATGAAGGGACAGCTTGTTGGGGCTCCGGGCGAGACAGCGCACCTGATGACCGGCGTCGAGGAGGTGGGGGACGAGCCTCCCTCCGATGTATCCGGTGGCGCCGGTGACCAGGATTCGCATGGCCGCGCGAGGCTAGAAGAAACCGGCGGCTACGGGCCCGGAAGCTTGCGATGAGGCGTCAGCCGAAGAGCCATGACTTACCGCCTCCCGCCTCCCGTCCCCCGCCTCCCGCGGGTCCTCACCGACCGGCATCTGACATCTGAAATCTGACATCTGACATCTGATCCGATGAGGCGCCAGCCGAGGAGCCATGAACAGAGTGAAACCGGGGACTCGCTACTGTGCCGCGGGAAAGCCTTTCTGGAGGGTTCTTGGCCGCGACCATCACAATCCGGCCCGTCGCACCGGGGAAGCTCGACGAATGGCGGGCTTTCCACGCCGAGCTGATGGGTCCCCGTCGGATCGAGTGGGCACAGTCACAGCGCAGGCGCGGCATCACGCGTCAGGTCGTGTCACTGGCCCGCGACGGAGGGCACGCTTTCGCGGTCGTGTTCACTGAAGGCCGCGACCCGACGGCCTCCCTGAGGGCCCTCGAAGGCTCGAACGACCCCTTCGACATCTGGCTGATGGGACGGGTTCGTGATCTTCACGGCGATGCCCTCCCCTCGGAGGTCGCTCTGGACACCGCGCCCCGCCCCGGGCCGTGGAGAGGGTGGAGGAAATGAGGCGACTCTCGGTGTTGGTGCTCGTCGTCGGGCTCGTGGCGGCATCGTGCGGGGACGACGGGGGGGTGGTCACGACGACCACCTCCGGCTCCTCGACATCTTCGACGGCTCCCGATTTCGAATACCCCACTCAGATCGTCGATGCGTACGTCGATGGCTGTACGGTCGAAGGGTCACGAGAGTTGTGCCAGTGCACGATCGAGCAGTTCCAGCAGCGGATGCCCCTCCAGGAGTTCCTCGACCTCGAGGACAGCCCGGACATCGAGTCCGAACCCGTCGTGGCCGAGATCATCGACATCTGCCAGCGCCAGACCGGCGACACCACGTCCACCACGATCGCCGGGGGCGGCTTCGAACCCATCGAGGACATCGAGACGCTCACCGAGCTCACCATCCTCGATCTCGAGCAGTACTGGTCGGCAGAGATGCCCGAGGTGTGGGAAGTCGAGTACACCCCGGTCAGCGCGTATGGGCCGTATTTCGTGTCGGCGGGGGACGTCCCGGTCTGCGGCGGGCCCCTCGAGCGCGACCAGTTCGAGGTGAACGCCTTCTATTGCAGTCTCAACGACACCGTGCAGTGGGACCAGGAGGGTCTGATGATCCCGCTGTGGACCGAGTTCGGTGACTTCACCGTGGCGTTGGTGCTGGCACACGAATGGGGCCACGCCATTCAGGAGCGCTACGGGTTCGACGACTCGCTGCCAACGATCATCTCGGAGCTGCAGGCCGACTGCTTTGCCGGAGCGTGGACCGGCCGGATCGATAGCCAGGAGAGCAACGTGCTCGAGCTCCAACCCGGCGACCTCGAAGAGGGCATGGCAGGATTCCTCCTGATCGGCGATGAGATCGGAAGCGCCCCCACCGGACCGAACGCCCACGGGAACTCGTTCGCCCGCCTGAGCGCCTTCTTCGACGGGTTCATGCTGGGTTCCGAGCACTGTGCCACGTTCGGGGCCACCGCGCCGCCGTTCTTCGACTTTCCGATCGGCTTCGGAGGCCAGGTCGACCTTCCCTACGACGAGACCGCCCCTCTGTTCTCGGGCGCGCTCGAGGTGTTCTGGGACCTGGCCTACCCGGAGGCGTTCGGCGAGCCGTGGGATCCGATCGACGCCACCGTCCCCTACTTCCCCTCCTCGGGCGAGCTCCCGTCCTGCGGCGGGTTCACCGGCGACTCGGAGTTCTACGAGGGCAACGCCTTCTACTGCCCGCCGGATGACTACGTGGCATGGGACGCGCAGCAGCTACTCCCCGGGCTGTACACCGAGATCGGCGACTTCGCCATCGGGCTGGTCCTGGCCACCCAGTGGCACGAGGCGGTACAGCACAGGGCCGGTCTCGAGACCGAAGGGGTGGCGGCGACGCTCCAGCGCGACTGCCTCACCGGCGTCTGGACCGCGGCCCTGACCTTCGAGGACAACCCGATGGAGATCATCCTCACCGCCGGCGACCTCGACGAGGGAATCGCCGGGTTCCTCACCCTGTCGGCGACGCCGGGCGAGGAGGGCGGGGCCTCGGCGTTTGCCCGCTTCGAGGCGTTCAAGGGCGGTTTCCTCGACGGGATCGACGTCTGCGGGCTCGCCGGATGACGCCTCTCGCCGGTGGCTCCATGACGGTGGGACCTGCGCCGCGAGCCGGCTCGGCCGGGCTCCGCGCCGCCCTGACTCGGCCGCTCTACCGGATCTACGAGGAGCGACTCCTCCGTTCACTCGATCGGACAAAGCTCCCGCGCCACATCGGAGTCATCCTCGACGGTCACCGCCGCTTCGCCCGGATCGCCGGCCTGCCCGACTACGCCTCGTCGTATCGGGCGGGAATGGACAAGCTCACCGAGTTCCTCGGATGGTGTCGCGAGCTGGAGGTCCCGGTCCTGACGTGCTGGGTGCTCTCGCAGGAGAACCTCGAACGCCCGCAGGCCGAATTGGATCCGTACTTCGACGTGCTCGTCGATCTGTTCGGGAGGCTCCCTTCGATCGCCGGGGAGGACCTCCAGGTGGGTGTGATCGGCAGTGTCCACATGCTTCCTGATCGGCTGCGGGAGGCTGCGGTGCAGCTCGCGGTCTCGTCTCCGCACGGAAAGCGGCGCCTGAACCTCGCCGTCGCCTATGCCGGCCGGCAGGAGATCGTCGATGCGGTGCGCGACCTGGTCGCCAAGCTGGCGGCGGAGGGGCTCGAGGGGGCGGAGATCGCGGGCTCGATCGACGCCGGCGCGATCGCATCGCATCTGTATGCCGCCGACCTCCCCGACCCGGACCTGGTGATCCGGACCAGCGGCGAGTCCCGGCTGTCGGGGTTCCTGCTCTGGCAGGCGGCGTACGCCGAGTACTCCTTCGTCGACGTCTATTGGCCGGGGTTTCGGCGGGTCGACTTCCTCAGGGCACTGCGCGACTACACCCGTCGGGAGCGAAGGTTCGGAAAATAGGCGCCGCGAGTCAGGATCTGCCGTCTCGATTGCCGGCGTACTCTTCCCCCATGTCCGTCCGCGTATCCATCTCCCGTTCGCCCTTGCGGCTGCTGGCGTACGCCGCACTGGCGGTGCCCGCCATCCTGCTGGCCGTCGACATGCTCTTCTGGTCTTACCGGTTCGCCCCCGAGCCGGACACCTATGACGTCGTGGTGGGCTCGACGGTCAATGAACTGGGCCAGCCGGTCGACGTGGTGCAACAGCGGCTGACCGCGGACGGCGAGGCACAGCGGCGGCGGGACCTCTTCTTTGGGGTGTCGCTGATGATCGGAGGAGCGGCCGCGATGGGTTGGGGTCTCAAGGAGCTGGTGAGCCCGACCGTCTTGCTCCGCGCCGATGACGATGGCATCGCGGTGCGCCTCGACGGCCCGAACAACCCTTCCCGCCTCTTTCCCTGGGAAGAGGTCGTCGAGGTTCGTTCCGGAGTCGTGGACAGCGAAGGTGCCTCGATCTCCGCGCTTTCGATCAGGCTCAGGGACCCGGAGATGATTCCGGCGGATCCTGCGGGCGCCCAGCCCGAACCGCCGTGGATTCATGTGTTCGCGGATGAGTGGGATCGACCGGCCCATCTGGTGGCCCCGCTCCTCGACCAGCGCGCCGAGCGGCCTCACCC
>JAUYIV010000365.1 GCA_030688105.1 Actinomycetota bacterium
TGGCATCTCGGTCGGAACGGCACGTCGGCTGATCAGCCTCGCCCGGTCCCTCAGCGAGATGCCGGTGGTTCGTGCCGCCTTCGACCGGGGTGAGTTGGACGAGCCCCGGGTCCAGTTGCTGGCCGCCGCCCGGCAGGCGAACCCGGACCTGTTCAAGGAAGCGGAGCAGGTGCTGGTGGATTCGTTTACGGGTCTGTCGATGAAGGATTTCGCCACCGCGGTGGATCTGTGGCGCCAGAACGCCGACCTCGAGGCCGCCGAGGCCGACGCCCGGCATCTCCGGGATCGCCGGTACCTCAACGTGTCGCCCACTTTGGGCAATCTGGTCCGCATTGACGGGCAACTCGACCCCGAGGCCGGCCAGACCCTGCTCACCGCGTTGCGGTCGATCACCGACCCCCAGCAGCTCGACCCCACCGACACCCGCACCCCGGGGCAGCGCCGTGCCGACGCATTGACTCAGCTCTGCACGGATCATCTCGCCTCAGGGAAGAGCCCGATCTCGGGTGGATTCCGTCCCCAGGTGACCGTCACCGCCTCCTACCAAACCCTCCTCGGCCTCCTCGACGGCACCGGGTGCGAGACCGAGGACTGTGGGCTGCTCAGCCCCGAGACGGTGCGCAAGATGCTGTGCGACGCCACGGTGATCCCCGTCGTTCTCGGCGGAGAGTCGCTGCCCCTCGACATCGGGCGCAGCAGCCGAACCATCCCTCCGCAGATCAGGATCGCCCTCAACCTCCGCGACAAGGGCTGCGCCATCCCGGGATGCCAGTCAAGGCCCCGTTACTGCGACGCGCACCACATCATCCACTGGCTCCACGGCGGGCCCACCTGCCTCGAGAACCTGTGCCTGCTCTGCGCACGGCACCACACCATGGTCCACGACGGCACCATCACCCTCCCCGATTGGGCACTGGAGATGGCCGATCGATTACCCGCCCGGGCATGAGCCCGGACCACCGCATCACTGTCCCGACCCCTAACTCCGCGCAACCAACCGCCACACCTGGACCTGGGCGTCGAAGCCCTTCAGATCACGGGCCCCTCCGTCGTCGAAGGCGAATCCCTTGCCCTGGACGAGCTGGCGGACCGCATCCGACACCAGGACCTCGCCTGCCAGGGCGCTCGAGGTGATCCGGCTCGCCAGGACGACGATCGATCCGTGGAGGTCACCGTCCTCCCGGATGGGCTCGCCGACCGCGACCCCGATCGAGATGTCGAGCCCGATCTCGACGCTCGCCGCCTGCAGCTCGTTGGCGAATCTCAGGGCCGAGCTGGTCGAGGCGAACTCCAGGAGCGATCCATCTCCGAGGTGCTTCACCACCCGCCCGGTCCGCCGCGACGCGGCCTCGGCCGTGGCGGCCTCGAGGGCGCGCAGGGCATCCCGTGCCGCCTCGTCGCCGAGCCTCTCCACCAACTCCGTGGAACCGACGACATCGGTGAACACCACGGTGCTGATGCCTCCGCTGGCCTCGAGCCCGGTCGGCATCGGGGCAGCGATGGCGGCATCCACGGCCGCGTCGGCGTCGGTCGGCTGACGCCCGGTGAGGAAGGCGTCGATCTCCCGAACGATCGCCGTCGTGTCGCCCAGGAAGGGCGCGATCGACTCGCCCGGCTGGAGGGAGAGGCGGACGTCGGGGATCCCGGCGGCGAGGGCTCGGGCGTTGTCCATCGACGAGGTTCGCTGCTCCGGCCGATGCAGGACGAGCGTGGGGACCCTCACCTCGCCGAGGAGGGCGGTGACGTCGAAGTCGGAGGTGGCGGCGAGAGCCCGCGCGGCGACCTCGGGCGAGGTGCACTGTCGCACCAGGTCGCTGAACGCCTCTGCCGCACCCGAATCGGTCCAACCGAGGAGCAGCCGCGACACGACCTGCGAGTAGAACGCCCAGTCCTGCTGGATGATCGGCCGGGTGGAGAGCGTCAGCGGGTTCCCCCGGTGGACGGAGCCATCGGGGTACGAGCAGAACAGGACCAGGTGATCCACCCGCTCCGGATGGCGCGCCGCGAAGGCGATCGCGGCCGGCCCGGAATGCAACCCGGCGTACAGGTCGAACCGGTCCACGGCGAGCGCATCGATCACCGCCGCCAGGTCGGACACATCCGACTCGAGGGAGAACTCCGGGACCTCACGAGCCGAGAGGCCGAAGCCGCGGCCGTCGTACCGAACCAACCGTCGCCCCCGCCCGATCGCCTGATACCAGGCCCTGATCGACGGGATCCCCCATTCGAGCTGGATGTGGCTCCACGGCAGGGACGGCATCGCCACCAGCGTGGGGCCGTCGCCGACATTCCAGTAGGCGATGTCGAGCCCGTCGTCGGTTCGGCCGAAGCGAATGGGTGGGCCCACGACGAGGGACGGTACAGGCAGCGGAAACTGTGCTGCGCTCCCACGGCACAGATGACTCGGACTTCGGGCCACTGGCTCCATAGACTTCCAGCCGTGAGGCCTCTCCGACCAGGTCCGCTGCTTCTGCTGACCATCGTCGTCTCTGGCTGTTCCGCTCGTGATCCCGTGACCGATGCCAATTCGTGCGCCGATCTCGTTGCGCCGCTGGCTGAGGTTGTCAACGAGTTCTCTGGTACGGGGGCTGCAATACCCGGCCTCGCAGACATCCAGGTGATCGCGTTTCTGGACGACTCGATGATCCCCGACGGCGCCGAACAACTTGCGGCGCAGGTCAGGGACTGGGACGGGGTCCGGGTTGTCGACTTCTTCTCCCAGACGGAAGCTCTCGAGGAGTTCCGCGAGATGTTCGCCGACCAACCGGAGCTGATCGCGACGGTGGAGGAAGATCCGTCGATTCTTCCCGCGTCACTCCGCGTGGAGGTTCAAGATGCTTCCCAGTTCCGTGTCGTCGCGGACCGTCTTCGCGCGACCGCTGGCGTTTTCCAGGTGAGCGCTGCAGACGACGCGGTCGACACCCTCGTCCGCCGGCTCTGGCTGTTGCAGGGCTCCCTGCGGATACGACTCGCCGAGATCCTCGACAGAGGAAATGTGCTCGGCTGCAACGGCTCTGACATCGTCCGCGAAGCCGAGACGAACGGACTCGTCGGCAACGACACCGTCAGCTTCTGGTTGGTCGACGCCATCAAGGATGGGCGGATCGCAGGGTTCGAGGTGGAGCCATGAGATGCGCAACGGATGGAGCAATCCGATACCCACCCCCCCGATCACCCCGCATCCTCCACGGCGAACTGCGTCTCGTAGAGCCGTGCGTACAACCCATTCGCAGCCATCAGCTCACGGTGCGTCCCCTCCTCGACCACCCGACCATCGTCGAGGACCAGGATGCGGTCGGCGGCAAGGACCGTCGACAACCTGTGGGCGATCACGAACGACGTGCGCCCCACCATCACCCGCTCCAGAGCCTCCTTGATCAGCGCCTCGGAGCGGGCGTCGAGGTGTGAGGTCGCCTCGTCGAGCACGAGGATCCGCGGGTCCTTGAGGATCACGCGGGCGATCGCCACCCGCTGCTTCTCGCCGCCCGAGAGCCGGTAGCCGCGCTCCCCCACCACCGTCTCGTACCCGTCGGACAGCGACTCGATGAAATCGTGGATGTTGGCCGTGCGCGCCGCCGCCTCCAGTTCCTCCTGGGTGGCGACGGGGCGGGCGTACCGGAGGTTGGCGGCGAT
>JAUYIV010000368.1 GCA_030688105.1 Actinomycetota bacterium
GGCCCTGGAGATCGCCGATCGCATCGTGATCATGCGTCGCGGCCGAACGGTGGCCGAGGTCCTGCCCTCCGAGATCGACGAGGCACGGCTCGCCGAGCTGATGGTGGGGCGGCCCGTCGAACTCGAGGTTCACAAGGAGGAGGCGAAGCCGGGAGCGGTGGTGCTCTCGGTCTCCGATCTGGTCGTGCTCGACGACCGCAACCAGCGGGCCGTCGACGGCGTGTCCTTCGAGGTCCGAGCCGGCGAGATCGTCGGCATCGCCGGCGTCCAGGGCAACGGGCAGACGGAGCTCGTCGAGTCGATCACGGGGCTCCGACCGTCCGTGCACGGCGTGGTGCGACTACTCGATGAGGACATCACGACTCGCTCGCCCCGTGCCATCCACAGACGCCGGGTGGCACACGTCCCCGAGGACCGTCAGGGGAGCGGCCTGATCCTGGCGTTCACCGTGACCGAGAACATCGTCCTGGACTCCTATTACGAATCCCCGATCTCTCGCGGGATCCAGATGGATTGGGACGAGGCCCGGTCGCGTGCCAGTCGCTTGGTGAAGCAGTACGACGTGCGCACGCCGAGCGCCGAGGTGCTGGTCTCGACGCTCTCTGGGGGGAACCAGCAGAAGGTCATCGTGGCACGCGAGTTCGACCGCGACATTCGGCTCCTCGTCGCCTCCCAACCGACGCGAGGCATCGACGTCGGCTCCATCGAATACGTCCACTCTCGAATCGTCGAGGCACGGGACCAAGGGGTCGCGGTGCTGATCGTCTCCTCGGAGCTCGAAGAGATACTCGCCCTTTCCGACCGCGTCCTGGTGATATATCGGGGCCGGCTCGCCGCCGAGTTCGACGACTCGGTGACTGCAACGGAGTGCGGGTTGGCGATGCTCGGTGAAACCGCCCCGGGACCGTCGTGAGCGACCGAGCACCTTCCCCCGAAGACACCGGCGACTCCGATTGGCTGGACCGCGCCACCGGCGTCGGGACGTCCGTGGGGCGTGCCCTCATGCTGCCGGCCCTCGCCGTCATCAGCGCCCTGATCGTCGGCGCGGTCATCATCGCGCTGACCGACATCGACACCCTGAGAGTCTGGGGTGACGACCCTGGCGAGGCGTTTCGCCTGACGGTGAGCGGTATCGGCGACGCCTATCGCGCCCTGTTCATTGGATCCTTGGGGTCGTGGAGAGCGATCACGGAGACGCTCTTCGCCGCCACGCCATTGATCCTGGCGGGTCTCGCCGTGGCCATCGGCTTCCAGGCGGGTCTCTTCAACATCGGCGTCAACGGCCAGATGCTCATCGGGGGGATGGCCGGTTTGTGGGTGGGCTTCAGCATCGACGTCCCGGCGATCATCCACATCCCGCTGGCGATACTGGCGGCTATGGCCGGGGGTGCGGTCTGGGGAGGGATCGCCGGGTTGCTCAAGGCGCGCACCGGGGCGCATGAGGTCATCACGACCATCATGCTCAACTTCATCGCGATCTTTCTCGTCGATTACTTGCTGAAGTCGTCGATCTTCCAGCAGCCCGGCCGGAACGACCCGATATCCCAGCCGGCGGCATCCTCGGCCCAGTTTCCGCGATTCCTCGGAGACTACCGCCTCCACATCGGGTTCCTCCTCGCCCTCGCCGCGGTCTGGATCTCCTGGTGGCTGCTGTATCGGACGACGATCGGATTCGAGTTCCGCGCCGTTGGCTTCAGCCCGTCCGGTGCCCGCTATGGAGGGATGAACGTCGCCTGGATCTACGTGGCGGTGATGGCAGTCTGCGGGGCGCTCGCCGGGATCGCCGGCGCCAATCAGATCCTTGGCCTGGAGCCCTACCGCGGCATCTCCAACTTCGCCGGGTCCGTCGGCTTCGACGCAATAGCGCTTGCCCTCCTCGGACGATCTCATCCCATTGGCGTCCTCTTCGCCGGCCTCCTCTTCGGCGCGCTGCGCGCCGGGGGCCGCGAGATGCAGGGCGCCGCCGGCATCCCGATCGACCTCGTGCTCGTCCTCCAGGCACTGATAATCGTGATGATCGCCGCCCCGGCGCTGGTGCGAGCGATCTACCGGATCAAGACCCCCGACCACGAGTTGGAGACCTCGATCTCTACGGGGTGGACGAAGTGACCGCCGTATCGATCACCTCCGATGTCAAGGTCACTGCCCGCGCCACACCGGAGCAACGTCGCGCAGTGGTCATCGGCACCGTCCTGTTGCTCCTTGCCGGCGTCGTGGTGTGGGTGTTCGGTCTGGGCGTCGAGCCGGGGGACCGGTCGACGTTCAACCTGTCCTTGCCGGGCGCGCGAGTTCAGGATCTCTCCTGGGTGGTCAACTCGAGATGGCTGGCGTACATGGTCGCCGCAGTCGTCGCCTTCCTCGGGGGCTGGGTGTTGCGCCGGTCTCACCTGAAATGGACCAACCTGGCGCTGGCGATCGGCCTCGGCTTGTTCGCCCTCGCCTTCCTGACCTGGGCCGCAGCCGGTAGCTCTTTCAGCCTGGTCGGCATGCTGCGTTCCACCGTGATCCTGTCGGTGCCGGTGACTCTTGGGGCCCTGACGGGGCTGATGTGCGAGCGGGTGGCGATCATCAACATCGCCATCGAAGGTCAGTTGCTGACGGCGGCGTTCGTGGGGACCATCGTGGGCTCCGCCTTCGGGATCTGGGCCGGGTTGGTCAGCGCCATGGTCGTCGGGGCCCTCCTCGGGGCAGTCCTCGCCGTGCTGACGATCCGCTTCCACATCGATCAGATCATCGCCGGCGTGGTCATCAACATCTTCGCACTCGGCCTCACCTCGTTCCTGGCCCGGCGTGTGCTGGCCGCGGCGCCCGACCTCAATTCCCCCGGCCGTTTCGCCTCGATCAAGATCCCGATCCTCGGCGACATCCCGGTGATCGGATCCGTGCTCTTCGACCACAACATGTTCGTCTACGCCACCTTCGTCCTCGTGCTCGTCCTCCACCTCGGGCTCTTCTACACCCGGTGGGGTCTCCGCTCAAGGTCGGTCGGCGAACATCCCAAGGCCGCGGACACGGTGGGCATCGACGTGTATCGAACTCGATATCTCAACACCATCCTCGGGGGCTGCATCGCAGGGTTCGGCGGGGCGTTCTTCACCCTGTCCCAGGTGTCGCGATTCGAGGAGAATCTCACCGCGGGCATCGGCTTCATCGGCCTCGCCGCCATGATCTTCGGGCGTTGGATGCCTCTGGGGGCGCTCGGAGCGGGACTCGTGTTCGGCTTTGCGCGCGCCATCCAGCAGAAGCTCGGGATACTGGGAACACCGATCCCGTCGGAGTTCCTTTCGATGACGCCTTACATCGTCACCATCATCGTGGTTGCCGGCGTGGTGGGAATCAGCCGCCCACCCGCCGCCGACGGTAAGCCATACATCAAGGAGTAGGTCTCGATCCGTCGCGCCGTGGTCGATC
>JAUYIV010000369.1 GCA_030688105.1 Actinomycetota bacterium
GCTCGGCCTGCGTTCCCGTGGCCCGAAGCACGCGGAACCCGATTGCGCGCCGTAACGCCGCCTCGAGCAGGGCCGTCTTCCCGACGCCGGGCTCTCCCGTGACGACGAGGAGGCCGCCGCGGCCGATGCGGGCGGCTGCCACGAGTTGCTCGATGGCTCGCTGCTCGGCGTTCCGTCCCAACAGCACCCGATCGACTGTAGTGCCTCGACTCCCCGATCGAGGCCGAAATGCCGCGACCAGGGACTAGGTGGGGCACCTGATGCGGTGAGGGGTCTCTCCTGGCGAGGCTGTCGACACCTGCTGAGAACACGTGCAGAACACCGAGAAGAGGAGCACACAAGGTGACCACGACAGAGGCCCCGACAGCTGCCGCCCCCGAGAGCGGCAGCGAGATCGACGCCGACAAGCTGATGGAGTTCGTGTTCCGGGCGGTGGACGAGGTCGGAGCCACGCTCAACACGGCCCTTGTCGTCATGGGCGACAAGCTCGGCTACTACCACGACCTCGCGGCGCACGGCCCGAGCACGCCCGCCCAGCTCGCCGAGCGAACCAACACCGCAATGCCGTACGCCCGGGAGTGGCTCAACGCCCAAGCCGCTGGCTCGTACGTCACCTACGACCCCGCCACCGGGAGATACACGTTGCCACCTGAACAGACTGTCGCCCTCACCGTCGAAGACAGTCCGGTGTTCCTGCCCGGGTTCTTCCAGAGCGCGCTGGGGACCGTCCACGCCAGCGAACACATCGTGGAGGCCGCCCGCAACGGATCCGGCTTCGGCTGGCACGAGCACAACGAAGATGTCCACCTGGGCGTCGAGCGCTTCTTCCGGCCGAACTACAACGCACACCTCATCACCGAGTGGCTGCCGGCCCTGGACGGCGTCGTGGAGAAGCTTGAACGCGGGGCGCTGGTGGCCGATGTCGGGTGCGGGCACGGCGCGTCGACAATCCTGCTGGCCCAGCACTTCCCGAACTCGACCTTCGTCGGGTCCGACTATCACGAGGCATCGATCGAGACGGCCAGAGCCAGGGCGGAGGCAGCCGGCGTCGCCGACCGAGTCGAGTTCCGAGTCGAGTCCGCCCAGACCTTCACCGGCTCTGGGTACGACCTCGTGGCGATGTTCGACTCTCTCCACGACATGGGCGACCCCGTGGGCGCGGCGAAGCGCGTGCGACAGGCGATCGACGCCGACGGCACCTGGATGATCGTCGAGCCGATGGCCGGCGACCGGGTCGAGGACAACCTCAACCCCGTGGGCCGCGCCTTCTACGGGTTCTCGACGTTGCTCTGCACGCCGACGTCGCTCGCGCAGGACGTGGGACTCGCCCTGGGCACCCAGGCCGGGCCGGCCCGGATCCGCGACGTGACCACCGCTGGAGGATTCACCGGGTTCCGGAGCGCCGCCGAGACGCCGTTCAACCGGGTGTTCGAAGCGCGGCCCTGACAGAGATCAACCGCGACAGGGGTCGGCGGCAGCCGATTGCACCGCACTGAGGAGATGGCAACGATGTCCGAACAACCGTGGCTCTCGACGAAGGACCCGACCCCCGTCCGCCAACCTGACCGCTCCGGTGCCGTCGACCGGGGTGGCGTCCGGATCACCTACTCGGTCTACGGGGCGGCTGGGCCGACGCTGTTGCTCATGCCGACATGGGCGATCGTCCACTCCCTCTTCTGGAAGGGACAGATCGGCTACCTCGCACGGCACTACCGGGTGGTCACCTTCGACGGTCGTGGCAGCGGCGACTCGGACCGCCCTGTGGGCGCGGAGGCATATCGCGACGAGGAGTACGCCGCCGACGCTCTTGCGGTGCTCGACGCCACCGAGACGGACCGGGCCGTGGCCGTCTCATTGTCGTCCGGCGTCATGTGGTCCCTCCATCTCGCGGCCGACCACCCCGACCGGGTGGCAGGGTTGGTCGCCATTGGCGCCGTCTGTAGTTTCCCGGTCGGCCCCCAAGCGCGGAAGCAAGCGTGGGCTTCCCGCCTTGACACCACCGAGGGGTGGGCCAAGTACAACCGCCACTACTTGCTCGAGGGCGGCTACGACGACTTCGTGGAGTTCTTCTTCGGCCAGGTGTTCTCCGAGCCCCGCTCGACCAAGCAGGCCGAGGACTCCGTCAGGTGGGCTCACCAAACCACGCCGCAGGTCGTTGCGGATTCCACTGATGGGCGCATGGGCCACGGCGGCGCCAGCACCCCGGCGGAGGAGGTAGCCCGGCGTGTTCAGTGCCCGGTGCTGGCCATCCATGGGACAGACGACCAGATCCGTCCGCCCGCGATCAGCGAGCGTCTGGTCGAGCTCACCGGCGGTGAGCTCATCCTTCTGGAAGGCTGCGGACACTCGCCGGGCGCGCGTGATCCGGTCAAGGTCAACCACCTGATCAAGAAGTTCGCCGACACGATCTACCCGAGGCCGGAGCCGGGGCCACGCCACACGTGGGTGCGGGCCCAGAGCCGCCCGAAGAAGGCGCTCTACCTCTCCTCACCGATCGGGCTCGGGCATGCCCGTCGGGACCTGGCGATCGCCGCCGAGCTGCGAAAACATCACCCGGACCTACAGATCGACTGGCTGGCCCAGCCCCCGGTCACCCGCGTGCTCGACGATGCCGGCGAGACCGTGCATCCCGCCTCGTCCTGGCTCGCGAACGAGTCGAAGCACATCGAGGACGAGTCCGGAGAGCACGACCTGCACGTCTTCCAGGCATTCCGACGGATGGACCAGATACTCGTCAACAACTTCCACGTCTTCAACGACGTGGTCGAC
>JAUYIV010000013.1 GCA_030688105.1 Actinomycetota bacterium
GGGCTGGCCGACACCGGTCACCTGTTCAGCGGCCCTGGTGGCGGGGTTGTGTTGACGCCTCCCGGGTCGATCTGGTTCATGCCGAGCGAGAACTCGCGGCCGTCGCTCGTCATCGACGGGCTGTCTGGGGGGCTCTTCGCCCCCCCCAGCCATGGAGGCCTCATCTCGTTCATTCGGCTCGACGGAACATCTGGGATCATCTCTCTCCCGGAAGGAGACGTCGTGTACACCGCTCCGAGCGGGATGGTTGTGCGCGGTATCAATGACGACGGTTCTCTGGTCGTCATTGGCGAACCACTGAATGAGGACCGCACCGCGGACCAAGAGTCCATCGTGTTGGACACCGGTACAGGAGCGGAGATCGGCCGGATCCCGAGCGCGGAGATCTACCACTTCAGCCCGGACTCCAGCATGCTCTTCCAGTCATGCTGCGGGAACTACGCGCTGCCGTCGCTATACCTGCTTCCGCAGATGGATCTGCTGGCCACCCAGGACAGTTTTATTATCAAGATCACCGACGGTGGGGAGCTGCTGGCGCTCACGCCCGTCGGTTCGGACAGGACGGGCCGAGTGTGGCTCGTCGATGTAGAGGCTCTTCGTGAGTCGAAGAATCTCGAATCCTCCCGGGTCGCCGAAATCGACGCCCACTCGGGGATCGTCTTCCTCGACTTCAGCGCCGACGGAGGGCTGCTCGCCACCACCACGTTCGACGAGCCCATCCGGATTTGGGACATCGCCGGCGTCCTGGATGGGAGCGAACCGCGGCTCATCGCCGAGATCGATGCCGGGCGCAGGGTGGGACCGCCAGCGCTCGAGTTCCGTCCCGACGGCATGCGCATCTTGTCGAAGGCCGCCGACGGCAAGATCCGCCAGTTCGTAGTCCACTCCGACGAGCTCCTCGACATCGCCCTCGACCGACTGACGAGGGGTCTCACGCCCAGCGAGTGCGAGGTCTTCGGGATCGAGCCCTGCCGGACCCTGGAAGAGATGAGGACAGCCACGGGTACCTCATCTCGCCTGGTCAGGCGGTTTCGGTCGTCGCGGGGGCGGGATTCGTCGGTGGGCGCTACTGGGATTGAACCAGTGACCTCTGCCGTGTGAAGGTAAAACAGGGGTTCTCGGGACCTGGAGAAACGCCCAGAAATGGCCTCTGACCTGGGGTTTTCGCGCGCTCAGATAGCCCCCACCCCCGACGGGCACCAGGCAGTAGCACCCGCGGACCAAATGCGGACCAAACGCGCATAAGGACGACCAGCGCCGATCGACGGACCAGCGAGAATCCCTTACGTCACAAGGGACCTCGCGCAGCACGCCCGGAGGGACTCGAACCCCCAACCTCCTGGTCCGTAGCCAGACGCTCTATCCAATTGAGCTACGGGCGCATGTTGCTCTCGGATCATGTAACCAACGGGCCGCCGGATCGATTGCGGCCCTCGGCCGTCAGACGGCGAGCAACCGGCATCGTAGCCGCGGGCTCCATCGTGTCATTGCGGGCCCCCGCGGTCCGTCACGGCATCCAGAACGCGTTGGAGCCGGGCCCGAGCTTCAGAGGCTACGGCTTGGAGTTCGTCGTTGCCCGCGAGGCCGACCATCGTGCCGGGGTCGAGGATGGCCACCACGGTCTCGGTCCCGTCCTCGTACACGATCACGTTGCACGGCAGGAGAAGTCCGACGTCGGGTTCGCTCTGCAATGCCTCGTTGGCGAGCTGCGGGTTGCAGGCGCCGAGTATGAGGTACGGGGCCCGATCGATTCCGAGTTTCGTCTTCAGCGTGGCGGCGACGTCGATCTCGGTGAGGACCCCGAACCCCTCGGCCGCCAGTGCGGCGCGCACTCTGGTCTCGGCGTCGCCTATCGTCAATCGCGTCCGTGTCTTCAGCCCGTAACCGATCTGGTCCATCTCGACGTGCTCCTCCCGGACGTCACCTACACCGGAGACCGGGTCTCGGCCCTGCCCTATCGTTGCATCGGGCCGACCGAAGGATGGACGTGAACGAGCAGATCTCGAAACTGGCGGACCGCTACTGGGACCGGGTGATGGAGGCGAACCCCCTCTGGGCCTCCCTCCTCGGTGACCACCGATTCGATACCGAGGTCGAGGACCGCTCCCGAGATGCCGAGGACGCCCTGATCGACGATCTCGACGCCATCGTCGCCGAGGCGAGCACCTTCGATCCTGCATCCCTCGACAAGGACGATCGCATAACCCGCCACGTCCTCCTCTTCGAGGCTGGATCCCAGGCCGACGCCCTCCGGTCGCGCATGCCCGAGTTCCTCGTCGACCCGATGCTCGGCGTCCACATGGACATCATCCAGGGGGTCTCCCAACTGCGCGCCGGCACCAAGGAGCAGGCGGACGCATTCATCGTCAAGGCATCGAAGACGGGGCGCCTCTTCGATCAGGCGCTCGACCGCCACCGCGAGGGAGTCGCCAACGGCCGAACCCCACCCCGGGTCGCCATCGAGAAGGTGCTCAAGCAGATCGACGCCTATGTGGCCGCCCCGCTGGAAGCGGATGCGTTCATGCAGATCGCTCTCTCGGATGAGATGTCGGAAGAGGACGCCGATCAATGGCGTGTCGAGATGATCGAGCAGGTGCGCGAGGTGATCCGCCCGGGCTTCGCCCGCTATCGGGACGGCGTGGCCACCGACATCCTCCCCCACGCCCGCCCGCCGGAGAAGTCCGGCGTGTGCTGGCTCCCCGACGGTGAGGAGATCTACAAGCGCGCCGTTCGGCGCTACACCTCCCTCGACCTCGACCCGCGCGACGTTCACCAGATCGGGCTCGACGAGATCGCCTCACTCGAAGACGAATACCGCGCCCTCGGCGAACCGGTGCTCGGCACCACCGATGTCCCGGAGATCTACGAGCGCCTCCGCAACGACCCGGCACTTCGATTCGGGACCGCCGACGAGGTCCATCAGGCTGCCGAGAGCGCCCTGAGGAGGGCACGGGAAGCGATTCCCAAATGGTTTGGACGCCTGCCCGAGGCCCCGTGCATGGTGCAGCCCATCCCGGACATCGGCGCCGCCGACGCCACCCTGGCCTACTACTTCCCGCCCGCGGAGGACGGGAGCCGGCCCGGGATCTTCTTCATCAACCTGACCGAGCCGACGACCCGGACCCGTTTCGAGTCGGAGGCGCTGGCATTCCACGAGAGCATCCCCGGACACCATCTCCAGATCGCGATCGCCCAGGAGCTCGACGGGGTGCCCGCCTTCAGGCGGAACGGCCTGGTCACGGTCTACACCGAGGGTTGGGGCCTCTACACCGAGCGGCTCTCCGACGAGATGGGCCTCTACTCGGGCGACCTGGAGCGGATGGGGATCCTGTCGTTCGACTCGTGGCGAGCCGGGAGGCTCGTGGTCGACACCGGACTGCACGCCCTCGGCTGGAGCCGCCGACAGGCGATCGACTACCTGATGGAGAACTCACCTCAGGCGCCGAACAACATCGTCAACGAGGTCGACCGCTATATCGGGTACGTCGGTCAGGCGCTCGCCTACAAGATCGGCCAGCGTGAGCTGTTCCGGCTGCGGGCCGAGGCCCAGCGGGCGATGGGTAGCCGGTTCGACATCAAGGGATACCACGACACCGTCCTCGAGAACGGACCGGTGCCACTCGACCTCCTCGGCCAGCTCGTCAGCGAGTGGGTCGCCTAGCCACCCGGGAGAGGGTGGGGTGGGAAGAGCCCGGGCGGCTCGCCCCCGGCCGGGCGCGTACCGATCTCGGCCACCAGAGTCAGTGACTGGTCGCCGCGCAGGACGGTGAACTCCATCGCCGTCCCGGGCTCGACGGCACGAACGATCCGCGCCAGGGCCTCCATCGACGGCACGTCATGATCGCTGGCGGCAACCACGAGGTCGCCGGGCTCGAATCCGGCGGCGTCGGCGGGCGAGCCCGGTAGGACGTCGAGGATCAGGACGCCTTCGAGGCCATCAGCGGCGGTCCCCATCACGCCGAGGAAGCCATGGCCGTCCGCAGGTGGGGTGACGACACGCGGGCCTCCCCGTTGCCGGTCCCCACTCACGGTGGAATCATCCTCGCCCACCGCATGACCGACGGCGAAGCCGAAGCTGAAGACCGCGACCGCGGCCAGAAACAGCAAGGCGCCGAGAAAGCGGCGGTCTTTCAGAAGCGGCGGGCCCTCCGAGGTCGGTTCGCTCCGAGCTTTCGTCTCGGGGCGCGAACGACGGCTCTTGGGAGCCTCCTTCGGGGTGGGCTTGGTTGTCATGATCGCTCCATTGGTCGCACCGATGCCGACAACGCCCAGTGTGCTGCAGCTCGCTCGCAATGGGTAGCGAGGATGGCACGAGAGTGCCCGGCTCCGCCCGGCGATTCTCGATCCATGGCAGCAGACGACAAGATCTCAGCGGCGGAGGGAGAGGGATTTGAACCCTCGTGGCGACTTTCGCCGCCAACACGCTTTCCAGGCGTGCGCACTAGGCCAGACTATGCGATCCCTCCGGGTGGCTTGGGAGTGTAGGTCGACCCTCGCCGAGCCAAGGGGGCATCGGAGCCGGGGTTTCCTAAGTGCTCGCTGCACTCGGGCGGCCGGTCCTCGAAGATACTCGCGTCAGAATGCAGCAACGGCTGACATCTGAGATGTGATATGACGACATCAGTGCTCGAGGGTGCGATGCGAACCGCCATCGACGAGGCGCGGTTGGCGCTCGCCCATGGTGACGTGCCGGTCGGTGCGGTCCTCCTGAATCCGACGGGAAAGGTCGCCGCCGTCGACCACAACCGTAAGGAGGAGCTGCGGGATCCCACTGCCCACGCCGAGATCCTGGTCCTCTCCCACGCGGCGCGGGCCTCCGGCGACTGGCGGCTCGAGGGTCACACCCTGGTGGTGACCCTCGAGCCGTGTGCGATGTGCGCGATGGCGGCCGTCTGGGCGCGGATCGATCGGATCGTCTACGGCGCGGCCGATCCCCGCGCCGGCGCGGCATGGAGCCTGTACAACATCCCTCAAGACGAGCGTCTCAACCACCGGATCGACATCGTGGCCGGGGTACTCGCCGAAGAATCCTCCGCCCTGCTCGAGGAGTTCTTCAGTTCGCGGCGATAAACGGCGAAGAGGTCACCCGTGGCTGCCACAATCGCTGTCGCAGTCCACTGCTGACAGTGAACAGTCGACAGCCTGTGAACTGTCAACTCCTTGGAGGGGTGGCCGAGCGGACGAAGGCGGCAGTCTCGAAAACTGTTGGGCCGGGTTTCCGGTCCCGTGGGTTCGAATCCCACCCCCTCCGCGGAATGAGTCGACAGTTCACAGTGAACTGTCGACAGCCTGTGAACTGTCAACTCCTTGGAGGGGTGGCCGAGCGGACGAAGGCGGCAGTCTTGAAAACTGCTGGGCCCTCCGGGGTCTCGTGGGTTCGAATCCCACCCCCTCCGCGCGAGGAAGTAGACAGCCTGTGAACTGTCGACTGTGAACTGTCGACTCTCCTGTCACAATGCCTGCAGCTCTGCGAAAGCAGCTCAGACCTGGAGAGGTGGCCGAGTGGTCGAAGGCGCTCGCCTGCTAAGCGAGTAGGGGGCCATCAGCTCCCTCGAGGGTTCAAATCCCTCCCTCTCCGCCAGACCTGCCCGTTCCCCGGCAACGGGCAACGGGCAACGGGCAACGGGCAACGGTGATCGTGCACCCCGCCGTCGAGCGCCCACAACCGGCGCGTTCCGGACCGCCGGCTCCAGCCAGGCTGCCCTACGGCACCCGGGTACCTCGCTTAGGGCTGCTTCCTTCCGGATCTGACCCGATTCACGATTCCCCGCCGCGTAGGACCCGGCCTTCGACACCACGTGTCCGGCGCTGACCCGACCATTGGCACCCTCGGGCGGGGGATTCGGCCCCGCATCAAGAGGGTTTCGGGTACAGGGCACCCCTAGCACCCCGCCTAGCACGATCGGTCGGAGGGTAACCCGCGCCGGCGGTGTGTGAGCAATGCGCAATGCGCCGCCGGGGAACGGGTAACGCGTAACGGGCAACGGGCAACGGGCAACGGGCAACCGCAACGGGTTGAGCGAACGAGGCTCATGGCTTGCGCAGAATCACCCCGTATACGAACCCAAGGGGCCCCATCCGCCATACCCGCTCGAGAGTCAACGGCGCCTCGGCGTACAGCACTTGGGGCTGAGGCAGGCTGCCGAGGCTGCGATGCAGGTACCGGTACTCGGCGACGGCACCGATGGTGGCTCCGGCCACCGGAAGGACCACCGCGGTGCCCATGCGGTGGAGCGCCCGCTTCGCTTTCGACTCGGGTCGGCCGAGGTCGACGATGGCGGCCACACCCCCCTGTCGGAGTACCCGGGCGATCTCATCGAGCGTGTCGCCAACCGACTCGAGGTTGCGGAACACGTATGCGGAGAACACTCCGTCGAACGACTCGTTGGGGAATGGAAGCCTCTCCCCTTTCCCCACCACCCGCAGCGTCGCCGAGTTGAGCGACAGCATCTCAGGGGCGGGATCGAGGGCCACGATCTTGCGCTCGCCCAGGTCGGGGTTGGCGGCACCGGTGCCGGCTCCCAGATCGAGGATGCGTCCGCGGGGGAGGTGCGCGATCGCCGACCGCCGCCAATCGTCGTCACGGCCCAACGACAGAATGCGATTGAGCCGGTCGTAGCGGCGGGCGATTCGGGAGAAGATCTCCCGGCTGCTCACGGCTCGAGCCGGTCGGTGCCCACCGCGGATCTGAGAACCTCGGGCACGACCACCGAGCCGTCGGCCTGCTGGTTGTTCTCGAGGATCGCGACCAGGGTGCGCTGGATCGCCACCGCGGTGCCGTTGAGGGTGTGTACGACATCGGTGGCCCCATCGGAGCGATACCGGATGCGAAGGCGCCGGGCCTGGTAGTCGGTGGTGTTCGAGCAGGACGTGACCTCGCGGTAGGCGTCCTGGCCCGGCAGCCACGCC
>JAUYIV010000375.1 GCA_030688105.1 Actinomycetota bacterium
ATCGCCGACGATCCGACGATGGCGACGAGCACCGGGTCGCGCCCGTCGATGATCGCCGGGACCACGAATGTGAGGATCACGACGATGCTCGCCCCGAGGCCGATCAGCGCGGTGACTCCCCGGAGCCTGGCCATCGCGATCACCGCTATGACGAAAAGGAGCCCTACCCAGATCAGCACCGGCCGCCTCTGGCGATCGAAGTACGAATACTCGAAGCCCGGCTCCGAGTCGGCCTGGTAGGCGAGCACGACGTCATCGCCGGCGTCGAAGGTCGGCGTGGTCTCCGACACCACGAACTCGAGAGGGACCGACTCGCCGGTGTCGGGGCCCTCGGTGAGTTCGAATGTCACCAGGACGCAGGGGATCCCGTCCGAGGGTGAGGTGCCAGAGCAAGGCTGTGGGGTGACGGTCAGCACCTCGGCGTCGTAGACGAAATGCGGGATGCCGACTTCGGAGAGGTCGGGACGGTCGCTACCGGTGGGGCGCAGTAGCACCAGCCCCACGATGGTGGCCGCGGCGACCACCGCGGCGATGGCGGTGGGGAGGGCTCGGAGCACCCCCGCACGTTCGGGCTCGAGAAACCGCTCCAGCTCGCGGCGGCGGTCGGGTGGAAGCTCGTCGATGCCGTCGGCCACGGAGAGAGCGTAAACGCGGGCGGCTCTCGGGGTTTCCAGGCCGGCGGCGACTTCACCGACGAGGTACCGTCCCGCGCCGCTGGCGGCGGCCGAGGTCGAGGTGCCTCCCCGCGGATAGGCTGCCGCAGGGAGGTGGCAGGTGGCGAAGCGATACCGGGTGCTGACGACGCTCGGCCGGCGCTCGGGCCTGTTGCGGTCGGTCCCGGTCAACCTCGTGGCGAACGACCGAGGGCGGTACATCGTCTCCCCCTACGGCGAGATGGCGTGGGTGCACAACCTTCGGGGCGACCACGCCGCAACCCTCAGCCACGGTGGCACGGAGGAGCGGATCTCGCTTGTCGAGGTGGCGGCCGAGGAGGCCGGTGCCGTCCTCTAGCAGTATTGGACGGAGAACAAGATCGCCCGTCCGTACTTCGACACCCAAGAAGCCTCAGACCTGGACGGATTCGCTGCCGAAGCGGCACGACATCCGGTGTTCAGTATCGGGGGCGCCGGGGGAGGGCCCTGAGCAGGTAGCTCACAGGCCACAGATCACACGTCCGGCGTCGCCTTAGCATCGATCGCGTGAGTCGACCTCGCGCATCCCGGTCGGTTGCGGCGCTCCTGGCCGTGCTTGCCCTCGGCCCCGGCTGTGGTGACGACGGCGGCGCGGTCGTGAACACGACAAGCGCGACGGTGACCACTACGACTGCGGCCGTCACCACCGTGGCCCCGACCACGACGACGGCGGCTCCCACCACGACGTCGGGACATCGGGACTACCCACCGGCCGCCCTCGACTACTTCGTGGAGGTGGCACTCGGGCCGGAGTTCGGGTCCGGTGTGCGTGAAATCAGGAAGTGGACCCAGGACGTGAAGATCGCCGTCCACGGTGATCCCAATCCCGAGGACCTGGCGGTGCTCGACGATGTCATCGCCGACCTCAACGAGATCATCGGCACCATCGAGATCGAGATCGTCGAGACCGGGCAGAATGTCGATCTCCATTTCGCGCCCGAGGCGCAGTTCGCCGCGATCGAGCCGAACTACGTGCCGGTGAACATGGGGTTCTTCTGGGTGTGGTGGGATGGCGGGGGGAACATCACCAGCTCGCGGATCCTCGTGTCGACGACCGACCTCAGCCAGCCCGAGCGCAACCACATCATCCGGGAAGAGCTCACCCAGTCGATGGGGCTGATGAACGACTCCTTCTCCCACGAGGACAGCATGTTCTATCAGGAGTGGACCGAGACCCCGGCCTTCTCGGACCTCGACGAGCTGCTCATAGAGATGCTGTACCTGCCGCAGATCACGCCCGGCATGAAACCTGAGGAGGCCCTGGCCCTGCTCGGGTCGGGATAGCCATGGCTTCCTCACAGCTGGATCGTGGCCATCCCGATGCGGAAGTTGAGCGGTTGCTCGTGGTTGATCACCGTCGTGGTGATGCAGAACCCCTCGCGAAAATCCGGAGTGAGCCGGGCCATGTGCTCGTCGTTCCCGTACTCCTCGGCGCTCCTCTCCATGACCGGTTCCTTGGCCGCCCGGTATTCCTCGAAAAGCGGGCCCTCCGGTTCCCGGTCGCCCACCGACAGCTTGTAGATGCCGATGTGGATGCGGCGGCGTGCGCCACCGACCTCGTCCAGGATTCCCTCGGCGAGCAGCACGCTGAGGGGGTCGTAGAGGAATCGGCGCCAATGATCCTCCTCGAGCTTGGTGTCGAACTCCCCATGGACGATGTGTCGCCCCTCACTCAATCGCGCGGCCTCCACCGACATTGGAAACTCCATCACGCGGAACCGGCCTGTGTTCCCGATGTCCCGCCATCCGCTTCCTCCCTCATACATCTCGGCACCTCCTCGTTCTGGCGAGCGCGACCTCGCCTCCATTGCCATCAGCCAAGCCCCGTACGCGGCCAGGGCGAGGGACACGATCAACACGGGGACCGCCAGCCAGGGCGGCACCTCCCCTCTCGCCGTCTGCAGACCGCCGATGAACACGGCCAGCCCGAAGGCAGAAACGATCCATGCGGTTCCCCTGTGGCTCATCACCCACTCCCGCTCGTCCTCATCGGCGCGGCCGGACGGGTCCGTGGTCCCCGGCCGCGATGCCCATGGCATCTCGTCACAGAAACCTAGCCCGTCGATCGCTGCCCCGCCGCCCCAATCCACGGGCCACAACGCGAGTCGACCGACCGCGGCCGTCGCGGGGGCCGCCGGGTAGATTCGATGGTGTGGCCGATCCAGACGATCGCGACGAATCTCTCAGTAGGCCCGTCCCCGATGGCTCGAAGACGGACGAGAGGGCGGCAGCCCGTCGGCTGGCTGGAGGCACCCTCACCTTCCTGTTCACCGACCTCGAAGGATCGACCCGAATGTGGGAACGCGATCCCACCGAGGCGGGGGCCGCCGTGGCTGCTCACGAGCGGCTCCTGCGCCGGTTCGTTGGCGGAAGCGGCGGAGAGGTCGTAAAGGGAACCGGCGACGGGATCCTTGCGGTGTTCGAGTCGGCCAACGAGGCCCTCGAGGCTGCGGTCCAGATTCAGCTCGAGCTGCAGCGGGCCAAGGGGGTCGCCGCCCGCGTGGCGATCCACACCGGCGAGGCCGAGCTCAGAGACAACGACTACTACGGGGTGGCGTTGAACCGATGCCAGCGCGTAATGGCGGCCGCCCATGGCGGTCAGATCCTCCTCACGCTGGCCACCGAAGAGGTCCTCACCCGGCCTTTGCCGGCCGGGGTGACGCTGCGCGACCTGGGGAGGCATCGGCTCCCCGACGTCGCCGAGGCGATGCACCTGTTCCAGGTGACTCATCCGGATCTCAGGTCTGATTTTCCTCCGCTTCGAGGAGCGGGTGCCTTCGCCCACAACCTCCCGGTGCAACTGACGAGTTTCGTGGGCAGGGAGAAGGAATCGGCGGAGGCCACCGGGCTCCTGCGGGAGACCCGCCTGGTCACCTTGGTGGGCGTGGGAGGTGGCGGCAAGAGCCGTCTCGCACTCCGGGTGGCGTCCGACCTTCTCACCGAGTTCGCGGGAGGCGTTTGGCTCGTCGAGCTGGCATTCGCCGAGGAGGCGGAGATGGTCCCCCGCCTCATCGCCGAGGCCCTCGGTACTCCCGAGGAGCCTGGGCGGAAGCTCCTCGAGTCGGTCTCCCTCCGCCTGCAGGAGGCCCCGGCACTTCTGGTGCTCGACAACTGTGAGCACCTGCTCGACGCATCGGCCGGAGCCAGCAGCCATCTCCTTCATGCCGCGCCCCGCCTGAGGATCCTCGCCACCAGCCGTGAGCGGCTCGGTGTGCCCGGGGAGGCGGTGTACGTCGTGCCCCCGATGTCCGTCCCCGGAGAGAGCGAGTCCGTGTCACCCGAGACGGCGCTCGGGTACGACGCCGTCATGCTGTTCACGGAGAGGGCGGCGCTCGCCGACGCCCGATTCAGGCTGACCGCCGAAAACTGTGCGGATGTTGGCCGCATCTGCCGCGCCGTCGACGGCATTCCCCTGGCGATCGAGCTCGCCGCCGGCAGGGTCGGCACTCTCTCCGTCCGGAAGATCGCCGCGCTGTTGTCCGAGCGTCTCGAGATCCTCGGAGGCGGGCGTCGGACCGGTGAGCGGCGCCACGAGACCATGCTGGCCACCCTCGATTGGAGCCACGACCTGCTCACCGAGCAGGAGCGAGGCATCCTCGCCCAGCTCTCCGTCTTCCAGGGAAGCTTAGATCTGGCACAGGTGGAGGCCGTGTGTCGCCTCGACGGCGTCGGCGAGCTGCTGGGGCTGGTCATGGCGCTCGTCGACAAGTCACTGGTCATCCGGGATCCGGGTACGGGCAGGTACCGGCTTCTGGAGCCGGTGCGCCGCTATGGCTGGGAGAAGCTCGTCGAGAGGGGAGAGCACGACGCAATCTCTCGCAACCACGCCCTCGTCTTCGCCGAGCTCATGGAGACCGAGTCGAGCGAGGACCAGAGCACCTGGCTCGAGCGCCTCGAGCAGGAGCACGACAACGTGCGTGCCGCCCTTCGGTGGGCACTGGACCACGGCGAGGGGGAGCTGGCCCTGCGGATCGGCGCCGCGGCGTGGAGGTTCTGGAGGCTCCGGGGTCACCTCACCGAGGGGCGCAACTGGCTGGAGCAGGCCCTGGAGGCCTCGGGCGATGCGACCCCGGCCGTGCTAGCCCACGCATTGATGGGTGCCGGGGACCTCGCCGTCGGCCAGGGCGACGACGTCGCCGCCCGGGGCCACCTGGAGCAGGCGCTGGCCCTCGCCGACGAGCTTGGCGACGACGCCGGTGCGGCAGCGAGCCTGACCAGGCTTGCCGGGCTGCTCCATCGAGAGGGGGACCTTCAGGGCGCGACGCGTCTCTTCGAAGATGCCCTGGTACGAGCCCGCCGAGCCGACGACCCGTCGCGGGTGGGGCTCATCCTGTCCAGCCTCGCCCTGTGGTCCGAGGACCAGGGCAACAGTGCCGAAGCAGAGAGATATGCGGGCGAGGCGCTGGAGGTCAGCCGCGAGACCGACGACCTCTACATGACCGCCGACGCCCTCCTCGCCCAGGGGGAGATCAGCATCAACCGGGGCGACCCGGAGAGAGCACGCCGGGTGCTGGATGAGGCGCTGCAGATCGCCCGTGACGCCGGGTTCATCGAGATCATCTCCGGTGCCACCGCCTATCTGGGGAAGCTGGCTCTCTGGGAGGACCGCACCGACGACGGGGAACGGCTGCTCTCAGAGGCCCTGGCGATGTTCCAGAAGCTCGATCATCCGGTGGGAACCGCGTGGGTGATGCGCCATCTCGGCCGCGCCGCGCTCGAGCAGGGAGATCCGGAGCGAGCCGAGGCGCTGCTGGGAGGGGCACTCCGCATCTCCCTCGACCAGGTCCGTCCCGACGCTCCCCTCATCCTCCAGGCCCTGGGAGAGCTGCAGGCGCGTGCGGGAGACGCCGAGGACGCGGCAGTACTGGTCGGGGCGGCGGAAGCGGCGCGGCGGCGTATGGGGCTCAGGCTCCCGGCCCGGGAGGCCGAGCTCGCCGAGGAGGCGGCGACCCGCATCCGGGACCGGATCGGAAACGAGCGGTTCGGGGAACTCGCCTCCCAGGGCGCCTCCCTGACTCTGGAGGAGGCGGCGGCGTACCTGGCGGGCTGACTCCCCCGAGCCGGCCGTCATATGGAGCACGGTCGACCGGTGGTGAGGTTGGATTCAGCGACGACGTGAGCGAGTGCTGGGTGGGCTGTCGTCGATCCCCTCGCATGGAGCCGTCAGGTGGGACCGTCCTAGGCTTCGCTCGCAGACCCCACCACGGAGTGGCCGATGATCGGGAACCTGCGATCGATCGCGGTAATCGTCGCTCTGGTCACGGCGGCGTGTGGGGACGGTGGAGGGCTCACCGACTCCCCGACGACCCGGCCCCCGACCAGCATTGAAGATCCGACCTTTTCCCGATCGGGCTCTCCCGACCCGTCAGCCGACACCACCCGGCTCGAGACGACCTCGACGACGGTCGCCGGGGACCGCTCCTCCGGCTGGAACTCCGTGGTGCTGGGTCAGAGGATCGAATCGGCCGCCGTGCGCTTTGCAGTGGATCGTGGAGGCTGGCTGGTCTCGGTCTCTGAGGGCGGTTCCGAGGCCCCGGTGCTGTGGCTCTCGAAGGATGGAGAACAGTGGAGCCGGGTCGCCGAGCTGCCCATCGTGCACGTGTCGCTTGGGGCGCCGCTGGTCGGGATCGGGTCGAGCGGAATGGTCGCAATACGCGTGGGCGATCCTGAATCGAGAGCGTTCGGCGATGAGTCCGAGCTGGCGGTGTGGACGAGTGCGGATGGCTCGGCCTGGGTGGAGGGGGACCCAGCCGGTTTCGAGGGCGCCGGCTACCTGCACCACCTGATGAGCACCGAGTCCGGGTGGGTGGTTGCAGGTGAGTACGTGGTCGATCGACACACGGTGGTCGCTGCCGTCTACTGGTCGGCGGATGGGGTCTCATGGCGTCGCGTCACCCAGGGCATCGGACGGGGGGTCGCCAATGCGGTGGTTGCGGGCGACGGAGACCTCGTCGTCGTGGGCTCCGATGGCGGATTCCCCGTGGTGTGGCATTCCGCTGATGGCATCAGCTGGTTCCGGTCCTCGCTTCCGTCTGCCACCCATGGCGGGGTGGCCACCGCCGGAGCCTGGCTCGATGACAGATGGCTGGTGGTGGGCACAGGGTCGGAGACCGAGCCGATGACCACTTGGCAGTCGGATGACGGATTGCGCTGGGAGACCACCGGGCAACTCATCGAGCCACGGGAACCACCCAGGTTCTTCGAAGACCGCTTCGGCAGAGGGGTCCGTGCCGGCGACAGGTTGGCGGTTGGGGCGATCCGGGGCCATTTCCTCCATGTCAACTTCTGTTTTGAGGGCGGTCCGTGCTTCGCTACCACCCCGTCGGTGCTGCTCACCTCCGACGGCAGCGCTTGGTGGGAGGTGCCCGCTCCACCACGCGACGGCCGACTCACGGATGCTCCGGCGGTCTCGGCCACCGAGACGGGTGATCTGGTGTCGGTAACCGTCTACGAAGGCATGGTGACGGTCTGGTCGTGGCCATCGGATCGGCCGGCGACACCGGTCGTCGATGATCCGCCGGTTCCCGAGCTCACCATCGAACGCGTCGAATGGGGTCAAGACCTGCTGCCCGACACCCCCTACGCCTATGTGCTCAATACCCACTGTGGGATATCCCAGCTCGGCGAATTCAACGGCCATATCTGGCAGCTCGAGGACATCGCGCAACTTCCACCGGACGGTGTCTTCCTCGGTGGAAGCCTCTACGGAGTAATCGAACTCAGCGGGTCGAAGGACGAAGCCACGATCACCTTCGTCTCCGGCGGCCAGGTCGTCGGTGAGTACCTCCCGAAGCCGCTCGACGAGATGCGACCGTGCATGTGACCGGCGTCTGAGAGCAT
>JAUYIV010000377.1 GCA_030688105.1 Actinomycetota bacterium
CCGAGACGCCGGTCGTCGTCAAGCAGATCCACGGGTTCAACAATCAAGTCGTCGTCAGCCTGCTCATGCGGGATGGCGAGGGGTATCACCATCTGCCCGCCGTCATGATCGACATCGGGTCCGATCGGATCGAGGCGGTCCCGGTCCCCGGAGTCGCCACGATCGTCCCCTAATGCTCCGATGACATTCCCGCACGCTGGCCGAGGGCCGAGCCCTGTCATCCGGCTTGGAGGTCGGTGAGATCTACCAGAAGAGTTCCGGAGGCGTCGATCCGCACCCGGAAGCGCCTTAATCCTTCGGTTCCCGGTCCGGCAAGGTGTTGGCCGTCCATAGAGAACAGGCCGCCGTGGCAAGGGTCGAGGAACCCCACCTCGAAGCCTGTTGGGGGCGCGTACGGGAAGCCGGCTGTATCGGCGGCCGTGACGGCCACGACTCGACAGCCCAACCATGGGCTTATCTGGCTGTAGACCACTGGTTCGGTGCCGCCCCGAATGACCACCCAGACACGCGCCTCGGCCACAGAACGATGCCTATTAGCCTCGGTTGCATCGCCTTCGGGAAGGAAGCGATCGAAGTAGGCGTGGTCGATCACCACCTCTACCGGAGTGTCAGCCGGGTACTCCGTGATGGAACCGATGGGCCATGCATCCGGCTGTCGATCGTTGCGCAGCACCGAGTATGAAGCCAGCCCGGCAGCGACGAACGAGAGCACGCCCGCGGCGATACCGATTCGGGTACTCATCGCACGCCCCCCACCGAAGGCCGACCTTGGTCGAACGACTCGCCTGCAGGGTACGACCCCCCGTATCCAGGTGTGGGGTGACGTTTAGGCACTATGGCCGAGGCGGCACCCGTGACATCTGAAGATCTCAAGAGCGATAAGGCCGAGCGATCACCTGATCGGATTCTGGCTGACATCTGAGACTTGATTTCCGTCATCTTCTTCGCGCCCATGCCACCAGGGCGTCGGACCAGAGTGCCAATGCTCCCGTCCTCTCGGCGCGCTCCCGGACATCGCGGTCGTTGGTGATCACGACGCATCGGCTGGAGTCTGCCGCGATGGCGACCACCACGTCATCGGCGGGTACTCCCGGCGGGGCGAACCGCACATCCAGCCCGTCCGGGCGCCGCGGCACGGGCTCCTCGGACGCCGAGTCCCACACCACGGTGAGGGTCATCGACGGCCCGCCGAGGGTGCGGATCCGGCGCAGGAGATCCTCGAGACGGGATCTCACCTCGGACGGACTGCCCTCCCCGAAGGCCAGCCCGGCGTTGTAGCCGTCCACCACGATTCCGAGCCTCCCCGGGAGGCGGAGCACGATGTCCATCGCCTCGGCGGTGTCGGGACGGACCCCGGGGGGCAGTACCGGGGCGTCGCGGCTGTCGGGCTCGGGGAAACCTGCCGCCGCAGTTCTCCGGGCCTGAGCCATCAGATCGTCGAGATGGCGCGCCAGCTCGACGGGACTCCGATCGGCCCAGGCCCCACCGGAACGCATCTCCTCGAGGCGAGCCGCCGCCTCGGCCCTCTCCCTGCGCAGGCCCCGTGCTTCCTCCCGGGCTGCCTCCAGGTCGGACTGGAGAGCTTCGATCCTGCCGACCAGCCGAGCAGTCTCCGCGGCTCTCTCGTCGCCGGCGCGGCTCTCCGCGGCGGCCGCCTTCGCCTCGGCGGCACGACGCGCCCGCTCGGGAGCGAGGCGCGCCCGCCGTTCCTCCCCGAGCTCCGACCTGAGGGAGTTCAGGGTCTTCTGCAGCGCCTTCACCTTCTCCTTCGCCGCCATGAGGTCGCGCTCACGCTCTCTCGCCTGGCGGTCTCCGCGGCCTGCAGACTCGGCGCCGGCAGCCGCGGCCGATTCCCCGATCGCCTTCATCAGGTCCGTAGCCCATCCCTCGGGACGCGCCAGGAACAGCGCCGAGGGCCGCTCCGGCCCCGCCGCGTTCGGATCCGCCTCCGGCCATGCCTCCAGGGCGCGTTCTCGGAGCCAGTCGAGGCGATCGATCTCGCGAGCGAGCCGATCCGCCAGAGGCGGGGTCAGGTCGTCGGGATGGGCGGCGACCCTCCGCAGCGCCGCCGGGACCTGGTCGGGCTCCAGGTCTTGGAGCACCGACCGCGCCAGGTCGAGCGCCTTGCCGACGACGGAGGCCAGCCTGAATCCCACAGCCGCGACGCTATCACCGGGTTCACGACGCCGGTCTGCGGCGGCCGATCGGTGTTTGGCGGGCATGGGTATCGTCCCGAGATGCCTCGTCGCTCCCCCGTCGTCGTCCTGGTCGCCGCGCTCGCCCTATTCGCCTGCGGCGGCGGCGACGGGACTCCCACCACGACCACCCTCCGGCCCGGGACCAGCACCACTACGACCTCGTCGCCGCCGACCGGCGCCACGACGTCGACCACGCTGCCGCCGGCCGGCTTCGGCGCGCCCGGCATCGGCGATCCCTACTTCCCGAATCTCGGGAACGGTGGCTTCGACGTTGAGCACTACCTGATCGAGACCACGGTGGACCCGGAGACCGGCGAGATCACCCGCGGAGAGACGACGATCACCGCCACGGCGACCGCCGGTCTGGCCGGTTTCTACCTCGACTTCAGGAGTCTCGAGGTGCTGGAGGTGGCCGTCGACGGCGCCACCGCAGTCCACGAGGCCGACGGAGCCGACCTTCGCATCACCCCCACGAGCCCGATCGCCGCCGGGGAGGAGTTCGTCGTGCGGGTTCGATACCGCGGAACCCCCGGCCAAACCCGGCTCCCGGGCCTGGGCCTGGCATCGGGCTGGATCATCACCCCCGAGGAGGTGTACGTGGTCGCCGAGCCCGACGGGGCCCACACCTGGTTCCCGGGAAGCGACCACCCGGCAGACAAGGCGACCTTCACCATCGTCACGACGGTCCCCGAGCCGTTCGCGGTCGTATCGAACGGGACCCTCGCCGGCGAGACCCACTCCGATGGCATGGCGACTTTCGTCTGGGAGATGGACGACCCCATGGCGACCTACCTCGCCACGATCGTCGTCGCCGAGCTGGAGAGCGTCGATCGGACCGGCCTCGAAGGCATCGAGATCCGCGACCACCTGCCCGCCGATCTCGCCGCCGAGGACCCCAGGCCCTTGCAGAGGACCGCGGAGTGGATCGAATTCTTCGAGACCTGGTTCGGGCCGTACCCCTTCGCCTCCTACGGGCACGTGGTGGTATCGGGTTTCGGAGCCGCGTTGGAGAGTCAGACGATGTCGGTGATGGACCGCGCCGCTCTCGTCGATGTCACCGTGATCCACGAGCTCGCCCACCAGTGGTTCGGCGACTCCGTGTCGATCGCCACCTGGCAGGACATCTGGCTGAACGAGGGCTTCGCCACCTTCGCCGAGTTCCTGTGGATCGAGGACCAGCTGGGCCGTGACGCCATGGAGGCCGACATAGAAGGCCGCCACGCCTTCATGAAGAGGCATTCCCACCGCCCGATCTCGGATCCGGGGGTGGACGAGCTCTTCGGGAGTGCGGTGTACCAGCGGGGCGGCCTGACCCTCCATGCCCTGCGAGTAAAGGTCGGCGACGACGTGATGCGGGACATCCTCCGGACCTACGTCGCCCGATACACCGGCGCCAACGCCTCGACCGAGGACTTCATCGCGGTCGCCGAGGACATCGCCGCGAGGGACCTTTCCGTGTTTTTCGACGCCTGGCTGTACGAGTCGGAGCTGCCGCCACTTCCTTAGATGTCAGATATCAGGAGATCATTGGCTGGGCGGTCGGCTGAGTTCATCGCTCTTCGGCTGACGCCTCATCGCAATGTCGCTTGGGTCCCTGCCCAGGCGACCGATCTGCGGCCTATTCGGCCGCAGCTCCTGAGATCTGGCATCTTCTTGAGGTAACTTCACGCGGGAGCGGCCACGAAGGGGACACCGTGCCGGGGAGCGACATCGGGCTGATCGGACTGGGCGTCATGGGCCAGAACCTGGCCCTGAACATGGCCGACCACGGCTTTCGGGTTGTCGTGTACAACCGCACCCCGGACGTGACCGCCGCCTACCTGGGGGGCGATGCGGCGGGCAAGACGATCACCGGCGCCTTCAGCCCCGAGGAGCTGGTGAACGCGGTCGAACCCCCCCGGCGCATCCTGATCATGGTCACCGCGGGCCGGCCGGTCGACTCCGTCATCGACACACTCACCCACCTGCTCGACCCGGGCGACGTGATCATCGACGGGGGCAACAGCCATTTTCGGGACACCGCCCGACGCGCCGATGCCCTCGAGGCCAAAGGCCTGCTCTTCGTGGGCGCCGGTATCTCGGGTGGCGAGGAGGGCGCCCGTCACGGGCCCTCGATCATGCCCGGCGGATCCGAGGCGGCGTGGCCCCTCGTCCGCGACGTCCTCCAGACGATTGCCGCCAAGGTGGCGGACGGCACGCCGTGCTGCGACTGGATCGGCCCCGGAGGCGCCGGCCACTACGTGAAGATGGTCCACAACGGGATCGAGTACGGCGACATCCAGCTGCTCGCCGAGGCATACCACCTCATGCGTGACGGGCTGGGGATGGCTCATGACGAGATGGCCGAGGTTTTCGCCGAGTGGAACGAGGGCCGCCTCGACTCCTACCTCGTCCAGATCACCGCCGATGTGCTCCGCCACCGCCAGGATGGGGAGCCGCTCCTGGAGGGGATCCTCGATGCCGCCGAGCAGAAAGGGACCGGCCGGTGGACCGCCGAGTCGGGCCTGGAGCTCGGGGTCCCCGTGACCCTGGTGGCAGAAGCGGTCTTCGCCCGGGCGATCTCGGCCTTGAAACAGGACCGCGTCGAGGCGAGCCGGGTGCTCGCCGGCCCCGACCGGGCGATGGAGGGCGACCGGGAGGGGGTGCTGGAGGATCTCGAGGAGGCGCTCTACGCCTCGAAGATCGTGTCGTATGCCCAGGGCTTCATGCTCCTCGATGCGGCGTCCAACGAGCACGGCTGGGGAGTCGACTTCGGAGCCGTCGCTCTGATGTGGCGCGAGGGCTGCATCATCCGGGCGGCGTTTCTCGAGAAGATCCGCGACGCATTCCGAGACGATCCCGCCCTGGGCAACCTGCTGCTCGCTCCCCACTTCAGCGAGGCGGTGGCAGCGGGGCAGGAGGGCTGGCGACGCACGGTGGCCCGGGCGGTCGGCTCCGGCATCCCGGCACCGGCGTATTCGACGGCGCTGGGCTTCTACGACGCCTACCGCACCGCCCGCCTGCCGGCGAACCTCGTCCAGGCCCTGCGCGACTATTTCGGCGCCCATACCTACGAGCGCGTGGACCGGCCACGGGGTGAGCACTTCCACACCGACTGGACGGGGGACGGGACGGAGCGCCCCGCCCCCACCCGATGACCATGGAACGCCACCTGTTCGTCGTCCTCGGCGCAAC
>JAUYIV010000378.1 GCA_030688105.1 Actinomycetota bacterium
GCCGCCAACCCGCCACCCAGTGCGACCTCGACCACCGCACCCCCTGGGCCCAATCCCACCGGACCTCCACAGACGGGCTCGACGCCGGCTGCCGCCACGACCACGTCACCGTCCGCCACCGCCTCGGCTGGACCCACCAACCCCTCCCCGGAGGCGACCACCTCTGGACCAGCCCCCTCGGCCACCAATACACCAAAAGCGGCAAACCCCCCTAACGGCGACCGCAGTCAGGTCCCACAACAACCATCCACCAAACGAGAAGGAACCCGAGATGGATCTCCAAGCATGGGCCGATCAGGAGGACGCCCGCATCATCGAGACGATCCGGCGCGTCGGCTGGTTCATCAACTACATCGGCGGAGAGTGCTGCAGCCGGCCCGGCTGTGACTCGCCTCCCGACGAAGGGCCACCGTTCGCCTACACGATCGGCCTCTTCGGGCTGGGCCACCCCGAGATGCTCATCTTCGGCGTCGACACGACGACCGCGGCGGGCGTGCTCAACGCACTCGGCGAGCACGTCCGGCACGGCGGAACGGTGATGCCCGGTGTCGTCATCCCCGTCCCGGGCTGGCGCCGAGTGGTCCCCGAGCAAGTGCCCAACCCCGGCGAGATCGTCCTCTGGGCGAACGACTTCTACCAGCGCCCACCCGAGCACTCGGTACCCGTCATTCAGCTCACCTACGACGACGACCAGGGTCGTTTCCCCTGGGACGAGGGCTACACCACGCCGGAGCTCCAACCGCGGCCGGGCACGTTCACCGCGTGAGTGGTCCGGGATCTGGTCATCGATCGACCTCGATGGTTGAATCTCTGGTTCATTCGCGCCGCCGCACACGAGAGGACGGGCACGAGATGGCCGAGGTGTTGTTGTTCCACCACGCGCAGGGCCAGACGGCGGGGTTCCTCGCCTTCGCCGACGAGCTGCGTCGAGCCGGGCACACGGCACATCGTCCCCTGCCTCGGTTTTGCCTATCGGACGTGACAGCCCCTCCCTCGTCGGGTCAGGCCGATTCACGACCCGACTCCCACGTCGCGTCGCCCGGAAAGGGGCGCTCGTTTGCGGTCGGTTCGATTCGGCCCACCTGAGTAAAATCCCGGGTCAGTAGATCCAGCTTCGCCTCCTCCTCGGAGTACCAAGAGCCCCATGTCGTCGCAACGGCCTGCCGCCACTGCTGAGCCGACATTCTGGGAACGACTGGCGGCCCGTAGACACCGACAATGACTCCAGCGCGGTCTTCCACTCGAGATGTCGTCCGGGTCGGCTGCCCTGTCTGCTCCAACCATCACCAAGGGGGGACGTCAGGTGGGCCCTGGCGGTGTAAATCCGTCGTTGGGACCCCGCATGCGGCGAAGCAGCCCAGGTGCTCGGCGATGTCGCCACAATTGAGCGAACCCAGCAGGATTTCGCCGAAGCGCAGGGCTACGGGGTCGCGGGCTTTCCCACAGTGCTGTTCCGAGACGGCGAGGAACTGGCCATCGTGACCCGCGGATTCGTCCCCTGGGATCAGCTGGAGCCGGCGTTGACGGACTGGCTCGAGAAACGTTACGGCGACCTCACCACAGATCTCTTCTGCGATCCGAAGACAGGCCTCTGCTGACGCACCGTGACGGCGGCGTCGCCATCGCAGGGCGGGCGCGCTCGACATGCTGATCGTGATCGCCACCGTGGTCGTGATGCTGGCAAGCGGCGTCATCCGGACAGGTGGCGTGAGAGATGGGCGCCCTGTTCGCCGCCGCAAGAGGCGCCCGCAGTCGAGACCGGGCGCGTGGGCGGCGTGACGCGGACAAGGGCCTGGGGTCTGGCCGATCAGATGGTCGAACGTGCCGGCCACCCGTAGGCTGGGCAGGGTGAAGGTCACCCACCCCGATCGGATCGTCTTCCCTGACGACGTGATCACCAAGGGCGACGTGGTCGATTACTACCGACTCGTCGCCGGGCGGCTCCTCCCGTTCATCGCCGGGCGAGCGCTCACCGTGCATCGGTTCCCCAAGGGCATCGGCGAGCAGGGGTTCATGCAGAAGAACGCCCCGGATCACTACCCCCGCGACCTCATCCACCGACACCAGGTCGAGAAGGCCGAAGGGGGAACCACGCTCTACCCGGTCGTCGACTCGGCGGAGGCGATCCTCTACTTCGCCAACCTCGGTGTGATCACCTTCCACGTGCCACCGGTGCGAGTCGAGGACGAGGCTCATCCCGACTGGGTGATCTGGGACCTCGACCCGCCACCGGGTGAAATCGACCTGGTGCGCCAGGCCGCCGCTCAGATGCGCTCGTTCCTGGAAGGCCTGGGGATCCCCACCCTGCTGATGACGAGCGGATCCAACGGGTACCACCTCCGAGCTCGCCTCGACGGCAGCCTGCCCGTGGATCGCGTCGAGCGGCTCGCCCGGGGGACGGCAGTCCTCGCCGCGGCGACCTACGAGGAGCACCTCACCGTGGCCTTCCGCAAGGCCGAACGCGGCTCGCGCGTGTTCGTCGACTGGATGAGGAACAACCCGGTGGCGACGTCGGTGGCCCCCTGGTCCGTCCGACCGCGGCCGGGGGCTCCGGTGGCCGCCCCGCTCGGCTGGGACGAGTTGACGGAGGTCGAACCGACTGGCGTCACGCTGACGACGATCGGCGACCGGCTCGAATCGGACCCGTGGGCCGGCGCCACAGCCCTGAACCTATCCGCTGCGGCCGACGCAGTGGATCAGGACCTCGAGAAGGCAGGCATCGAGTTGGAGCCGTTCGACAGATTCCGCTCGGGTTGATGCCCCGGTGGTCTGGGCCTCGCGCCTGACTTACCTCAACTCACATAGTCCTCGAGGCGGATGCCAATCGACATCGCCTCGATGATCTCGCGATCGCCCAGAGGTTCGGGCAGCTCGACCGTGTAAGGCGTCTCCGGATTGCCCTGGCACGTCTGGGCGTCGCCTGGGGGACGCTCTGCGGCGAAGGCGAGCCTCACTTCCGTGTCGGTCATCACAACCTGGGGACCGACGAGACGGTCACCGATCTCCTGGCCGCTGACACACTCCTGCTCGGTGAGCAGCACATGTAGCTCCGTGGTCTCCGGCCCTGGCTCGGGTGCCGACGGGTGGAGAACCCACCCCACGGTGTTGAGACCTGCCGGCATGGCAAACTGGAGATCGCACGGTCTCCCACTGCTCGACGAGCCGCCCCACCGCCACGCATCGTCCTCGCGGCTGAGGTACATGTACCAAAGGCCTCCTCCGGACAGTGTGACCAGGATGGCCTGCTCAGAGGTCTGATGGAGCAGTTGCCAGCCTTCCTGCGGCCAGAACGGACCCTCCTCGCTGCTCAGGAAGGGCTCGATCGCGGCGAGCATGCCGTCTGGATCGTCCGGGTCGATGAGCTCGATTTCGTAGATGGCGCCGAGCGGGAACGCCGGGCCAATGGGGCAGGTGACCATCAGGTCGGGCGGATAGTCGCCGTTCTCGTCCGGAGGAACGATCACGTCGAGCTCTCCCGTCGAGACGAAATCCGGCGAGCTGGTCGAGGTGCTCGGTGCCGGGGCTGAGGTCGTGGTTGCCACGGTGCTCGTCGTCGGATCCACATCCCGGGCCAGGGTGCTCGTCGGCGATTCCGCCTCCCCAGGCTCAACACCACAGGCGGCGACGATCAGCCCGGCTGCGAGCAGGGCGATCCGAAGCCTCCACCGGTTCATGGCCTTCCGACGTTCACGCTCGGGGATCGGGTTCCGCGACCGAACCGGGGCTGAGACGAACCAAGAACGACGGGGTGCGTACCGTGGGAGGGATGAAGTTCCGAGAACACGTCGCCCTCCTCCGGGGGGTAAATGTCGGCGGAAAGAACCGGATCCCGATGGCCGACCTCCGGGAAGCCTTCACCGAACACGGATTCGACCAGGTCGCCACCTACATCGCCAGCGGCAACGTGCTGTTCGCATCGAGAAAGGCTCGCTCCACCCTCGAGCGCGTGATCGAGGCGATGCTCGAGGATCGATTCGACACCCCGATCGTGACGGTGGTGCGCACGCACGGAGAGATGCGCGAACTGGTCGACTCGGCCCCACGGGGGTTCGGAGGCGAGGGCTACCACTCCGATGTCGTGTTCCTCAAGCACCCGCTGATCGCGGCGGAGGCGATGCGAGTCGTCGAGCTCCGCAGGGGCGTCGACCAGGCGTGGCCCGGAAAAGGGCGTCCTCTACTTCGCCCGGCTGAGCGCTCGCCGCACCCAGAGCAAGATGAGCAAGATCGTCGGGACACCCGAGTATCAGAAGATGACGATCCGCAGCTGGTCGACGACCACGAAGCTGCTCGGGCTCCTCGACAAGCGCACCGCGGACTGACGCGTCACGACGCGTGGTCCATCAGCAGGTAGTGCTCCGCCTTGTAGAAGTCGCCGCCCGGATCGAACCCGGGAGCGAATCGATCGATCGCCTCGTCTCGCGAGACGAGTTGCGGCCGTCAGGCGTCGATGCGAAGGGTGGCCGACCCGGGAGGCGAGGGGTGTTCCTCACCCAGTCGGACTTCGGCCCGTACCTCACGACGAGCACATATCCACCACGCGTGAGATGAGCATCGAGCGGTGTCCGGTGCACACCACCCGACGACCGCCCCACGTGGGCGACAACCGGGTACTTGCCCTTCCTGACCTGCCGCGGGTTGAAAACGGCCCTGTTGATCTTGGCCAGCCATCTCGGGTATGGCATAGGCACCTCACCGCTGGGTACTCAGCTCACCGCTTTCTTCACGAGCGCGCCGATCTTTGCCTCTTCGGCGGCGGTCAACTCCTTCAGCGCGAAGGACGTCGGCCACATGGCTCCCTGGTCGAGGTTCGCGGTGTCGTTGAACCCGAAGGTCGCGTACCTCGCGTCGAACTTGTCCGCACTCTGGAAGAAGCAGACGACCTTGCCGTCCATGGCGTACGAGGGCATCCCGTACCAGGTTCTCGGCGAGAGGGCTGGCGCGCTGGCTTTGATGACGGCATGGAGCCGCTCGGCCATGGCGCGATCCGGCTCCGGCATCTCGGCGATCTTCGCGAGCAGGTCGCTTTCCCCGTCCGCGTTGCGCGCAGCCGCCTTCAACTCCCTGGCGCGTTCCTTCATCGCGGCTCGTTCCTCGGCCGTGAATCCG
>JAUYIV010000386.1 GCA_030688105.1 Actinomycetota bacterium
GACCAGGATCGGTGCATCGGCAGGAGTCCAGATCGTGACGGGAGGGACCTCGAGTGAGCAGTATTGACCTGCGGGGCTATTCGTTCCTGGACAGCCTGCAACCCCAGTATGCGGCCTTCCTCGGGACGGTCGCACAGGGCTTCCTCCCCCTCGCCGGGGATGCCTCGCTGTACGTCGAGATCTCGCCCGGCATCGAGATCAACCGGCTGACGGATGTCGCCCTCAAGGCGACCCAGGTGAGGCCGGGCATGCAGATCGTGGAACGATACTTCGGGCTCCTCGAGGTCCACTCACCGTCCCAAGCGGAGGTGAGAGCCGCCGGCGCCGCCATCCTCGACGACATCGGGGCGACGGAGAGCGATCGAATCAAGCCGCGCATCGCCTCGAGTCAGATCATCCGCCGGATCGACGATCACCAGGCCCAGCTGATCAATCGCATGCGGCACGGCCAGATGCTGATCCCCGGCCAGACGCTGTACGTGCTGGAGATGGACCCGGCCTCGTACGCCGCGCTGGCGGCCAACGAGGCCGAGAAGGCCGCCGACATCAACGTGCTCGAAGTGCGGTCCTTCGGCTCCCTCGGACGCGTCTACCTCGGTGGCGAGGAGGCGGACATCGATGTCGGCTGGCGCGCCGCAGTCGCCGCCCTCGAGGGCCTGGATGGCCGCGAAGCCACCTGAACGGATCAAGGAAAGAAAGGAAGAGCGAGAGCCCATGGCTGAAGCACTCGGAATGATCGAGACCCGCGGTTTCGCCGCGATGGTCGAGGCGGCGGACGCGATGGTGAAGGCCGCCAAGGTCGAGCTCGTGTCGTACGAGAAGACCGGGGGCGGCTACGTGACCGCCGTGGTCCGCGGGGACGTGGCCGCGGTGAAGGCTGCAGTCGACGCCGGCGTCCGCGGGGCCGAGAAGGTCGGCGAGGTCGTCTCCACGCACGTCATCGCCCGTCCGCACGTCAACATCGACATCGTCCTGCCGCTCGGCCGCGCCGAAGAAGCCGCGGCGGAGTCCTCGTAGAGAGCCGGGGAAGACCTCGTGCTGCTCGGGCGCGTCGCCGGAACGCTGGTCGCCACGGACAAGGAGCCCACGATGGAGGGGCTCAAGTTCCTGGTGATCAAGCAGATCGACGTCGACGAGAGCGAAACCGGCGGGTACGTGGTTGCCGCCGACGCGGTGGGGGCCGGCGTCGGCGAGGTCGTGCTGTTCGCGACCGGTTCGTCCGCCAGGCAGACGGCGATGACCCGCGACCGGCCGTGCGATGCCGTCGTCATGGCGATCGTCGATACCTGGGAGGTCGGCGGCGACGTGAAGTACACCAAGTGACATGACCCAGTTCAACGAGCAGGAGATCCAGGCGATCATCGCCAGAGTGCGGGAACGGCTCGGAGGCACTCCCGATCGTGCCCCCGACCATCCTCGGGCGCCCGTCGACATCCCCGACGCCGCGCTCGGCGAAGGCATCTTCGCCACGATCGACCAAGCCGTCGGTGCCGCCGAGAAGGCTCAGCGAGCGTATGCCGCCGCTGGCACCGACCTCCACGAGGCGGTCATCGCCTCGATCAGGAAGGTAATGCTGGAGAAGGCCGAATACCTGGCCGAGATGGCACATGCCGAGACGGGCCTGGGTCGCACCGAGGACAAGATCCGCAAGAACATCCTCGTCACCACCAGGACGCCAGGGTTGGAGGACCTCGAGCCACTGATCGAGACCGGCTCGGGCGGGATGATGGTCACGGAGCACGCCCCGTTTGGGCTCATCGGGGCCGTGACGCCGACGACCAACCCCACCTCCACGATCATCAACAACACCATCGCCATCCTCAGCGGCGGCAACGGCGTGGTGTTCAACGTGCATCCCAATGCCAAGCGGGTTTCGGCGGAGAATGTCCGGCTGCTCAACCGGGCCATCCTGTCGGCGGGGGGACCGCCCGATCTCGTGGCGGCGATACCCGAGCCGACGATCGAGAGCGCCCAGGAGCTTATGCACCACCCCAAGGTGCGGGTGCTGCTCGTCACCGGAGGCCCCGGGGTGGTTCGGGAGGCGCTGAAGACCGACAAGCGGGCGATCACCGCCGGTCCGGGGAACCCGCCCGCGGTTGTCGATGAGACCGCCGACATCGACAAAGCGGCCCGAGACGTGGTCGCCGGGGCGTCGTTCGACAACAACGTCATCTGCACCGACGAGAAGACCGTGATCGCGGTCCGCCCGATAGCCGACGATCTGATTCGGGCGATGGGCCGGCATGGCGGCCACCTCCTCAAGGAGCACGAGCTGCGCAAGGTGGAGCGGGTGATCTTCGAGGCCATGGGCCCCCCAGGAAAGCCGGGCGTCATCAACCGCTCCTGGATCGGGAAGAACGCCCGGGACATCGCCGCCGCTGCGGGTGTCGATGTGGACGGCGATCCCCGCCTGCTCGTCGCCGACGTGCCCAACGACCACAACCTGGTCTGGACCGAGCAGATGATGCCGGTGCTGCCGGTGACCCGGGTTCCAGACGTCGGCGCGGCCATCGATCTCGCCATCGCGTCCGAGCATGGGTTCCGCCACACGGCTTCCATCCATTCCACGAACGTGTCGACCATCACCCGGATGGCGCGTTCGATAAACGTGTCGATCTTCATCGCCAACGGGCCCAACTACGCCGGGCTCGGCGAAGGCGGGGAGGGCTTCACCTCGTTCTCGATCGCCAGCCCCACGGGAGACGGCATGACACGCCCGATCACGTTCACGCGCGAGCGTCGGATCGCAGTGGTCGGCGCGCTGAGGATCGTCTGACCATGGACCCGGCGATCGGGCTCCTCGAATTCGACTCGATTGCGATCGGGATTCGGGCCGGCGATGCAATGGTCAAGCGCGGTCCCGTCGCGGAGCTGGTTGCCGGGACGGTGCATCCCGGCAAGTACCTGGTGCTGGTCGGGGGAGAAGTCGCCGCCGTCGAAGAGGCCATCGCCGCCGGTCGGGAGGCATCTGGCGGATCGATCGTCGGGGAGGTGTTCCTCCGCGACGTCCATCCCGATGTGCTCGCCGCGGTCCGCGGCCAGCGGGTCCCCGGCGCCGGCGAGGCCATCGGCGTGATCGAGACCGCCACGGTCGCGGCGACGCTGGAGGCGGCCGATGCGGCCATGAAGGGTGCGGACGTCTTCCTGATGGAGCTCAACATGGCAGACGGCCTCGGGGGCAAGGCATACGCGTTGTTCTGCGGATCGGTGTTCGACGTGGAGGCGGCGATCTCGATCGGATCTGCCCGCATCCCGGAGGGCTCCCTCGTCGGGACGGTCGTCATCCCCCAGGTGCATGCCGAGATGGGGAACAACCTGCTCTCGGGCCGCCGATTCGGCGATCGCTTGGGGAGGGACGATGCAGCTGGCTGAGGTAATCGGCACCGTCGTCGCCACCGTCAAGTACGAAGGCCTCGAGGGGGTGCGCTTCCTGCTCGTACAGCCGCTCGATCGCGAGCGACAGCCTGAGGGACGTCCCGTGGTCGCCGCCGATGCCGTCGCGATGGCTGCCCGCGGCGAACTGGTCTATATGGTCGGCAGCCGGGAGGCCGCCCTGGCGATGCCCGAGCCCTTCGTGCCGGTGGACCACGCCATCGTGGGGATCGTGGATCACGTGGAGCGGTCATGAAGCTGGGGAAGGTGGCAGGCACCGTGGTCTCGACGATCAGCCATCCGATCTACGACGGCCGCAAGCTCCTCCTGTGCGACCTGCTCGACGCCGACGGAGCCGACACGGGTGGGTACCTCATCTGCGTCGACGCCGTGGGCGCCGGCCATGGCGAGACGGTTCTCATCATCGACGAGGGCAATTCGGCCCGACAGGTGGTGGGCGACCCCACCGCCCCGATTCGAGCGGTCATCGTCGGGATCGTCGACGAGCTGCTGGTCGATGGGCGGGCGCATCAGGTCACGTAGCGTCGCCCGTTGCCCGTTGCCAGCAAGACGTTGCCCGTTGCCAGCAAGACGTCGCCCGTCGCCCGCAAGAATCAAGAATCAAGAGTCAAGACCGGAGAAGACTTGGCTCTTGGCTCTTGGCTCTTGGCTCTTGGCCGTCGCCCGCTTCCCGCCTCCCGCCTCCCGTCCTTTTCAGCCGATTGTCGTGCTGGGAGCTGGAGGCTGGGGGCT
>JAUYIV010000387.1 GCA_030688105.1 Actinomycetota bacterium
CCTCGGACTTCGGCTCCGACACGATCCGGGTGCTCAAGGGCACCTTCTTCCAGGACCCGCTCCCGACGGGGGAGGAGGTCCCCTTCGACGACGTCACCAGGATCGAAGACACGTTGGTCGGGGCGGAGAGCTCCCTGATCAGCTCCTTCGAGGTCGAGGTGAACGACACGCTGGTGGCGGTTTCGGCGACGGCCACCGCCTCGGAGGCCATGGGCGAGCAGGCGATCGACCCCTCCCTGCTCGGGGATGCCCTCTCGTTCCACGTGCGGATCACCATGCCGGGCAAGATCCTGAGCCACAACGCCGACAGAAGGGACGGGAGCACCCTGATCTGGGACGTCCCAATCGTCGGCGGCACCCTCAACGTCCAGGCGGAATCCGACCCCAGTCAGCCCGCCGGCGGGGGCGGTGGCGCCGGCGTCCCGATCTGGGTGTGGATCCTGATCGGCGTGGTGGTGGCCGGCGGCGGAATCTACCTCTACCTGCAACGGCAGAAGAGCAAGGGCGCGGGCGGCCCGCCTGCGCCAAGTGCCCCAGACGCCGCTGAAGACATCCCGCCCCCTCCGCCGGCGCCGGTGAACGAGTAGTGCGGCTGGTCGTCATCGACCTGATCCCGGCCCTCCTCTCGTGGGAGGGCCGGGATCGTTCCAAGGAGCCATCGGTCGCCCCAGATGCCGCCGCCGCGCTCGGCGAGATGTTCGTGCGGTTCAGGATCGCCGGAGTGGTCGACGCCGCCGCAGAGGCGACGGGAAGCGAGATGCGAGACCATCTCGCCCGCAGCGACCTCGCGGAGTTCTTCGACATGGTCGGCACGACCGCCGAATTCGGGCCGCAAATCTCGCCGCGGGTGATCCGGCGCCTCATCCGCGCCCTCGGCGGGCCCGACGATCGGACCTTGCTCGTCACGGGGCGACGCCAGGTGCTCGATCAGTTCGCGCGATCCAGAATCCCCGTGGTCTTCACGACGATGGACGAGTTCTCGGCCGTCCCCGATGCGGTGGAGGCGCTGCTCGGGGGCGGACGCGTCAACCCGTGAACACCTGAACCGTCATCAGGCCGAGCGGGCCCCGGACGACGGCGATTCCCAAGGCGCGAAAGCTCTCTCCGAGGATGTTGGCCCGATGGCCGGGGCTGTCCATGAGCCCTTCGTGGATGTCGTTGGCCGTCGCCGCCAGAGCGAGGTTCTCGCCGGCGATGCGATACGAGATCGACTCGGCCTCGAGGCGATCGCCCACCGTCCCTGACTTCGGCGACTCGTGGGAGAAATAGCCGTCGAGGTACATCTCCCTGGCATGGCGGGCGCCGATGTCGGCGAGCTCGTCGCTCCAAGCGAGCGGCGGGATGCCGGCCGCGGCGCGGGCCTCGTTGACCTTTTCGAAGATCAGCTCCGCGGCGTCGTGGTCGCGGAGCAGTTCGTCGCGATCGGCCGCGGGTATCTCCAGCACCTCCCCCGGGCCGATGACCACCCTGCGATCGCCGACGAGCTCGCGGAGGTTCAGTAGAGCCAGGACGATCTGATCGCCGGCCAGGTCGGTGAAGACTCCCTGGGGCACCCCGTCGGGATCGGTGAGCGCCCGCGTGACCACCGACTCCTCGAAGTAGCCGGCGACGACGGGAGGCATGGGGAGGATCACTCCGAGCGTCAGGACGACCGTCGCCACAAAGACGCCCCACGCGGCGGCAAGCCCGGCGCCACTGGCTCGGTTCACCATGTTGAGGCCGGGCATGCTGAAGCGCTTTTCGATCGCCCGCGTGGCGAGAGCCGCTCCGATGCCGGCGGCGAGGAAAACGATCGTCCCGCCGATCAGCCGCGCCACCGTTTCGGAGAGGCCGAAGATCTCCGACAACGCCGCACCCACCCCCGGAGCCAGGCGGAACGCCAACAGCGTTCCCAGCACGAGACCGGCCAGGTCGAAAGCTTCCCGAACGAATCCCCTCACCCAGCCGCGAAACAGCAGGTAGGCCAGCAGTAGGAAGGCGAAGAGGTCGATCAGCATCAGGACGACAGTTCGATCCGCATCCGCTTGTTGCCCCTCCCCTTGCTCTCCGTCTTCACCACCCGCACCGTGCCCACCTCGCTGGTGTTGGCTACGTGGGTTCCGCCATCCGCCTGCTTGTCGATCGTGCCGATCTCGATGACACGGATCGGGTCCACGGACTCCGGGATCAGGTTCACCTTGGTTCGGATCAGATCGGGATCGGCCAGCGCCGCGGCGCGTGGAACAAACAGAACCTGGACCGGGTGCCCTTGGGCGAGCGCCGCGTTGAGGTGCTCTTCGACCTCCTGGCCGAACTCGACCGACATCGAATCGAGCTCGAAGTCCATCCGGGCCACCCCCGGCTCCATGTTCCCGCCGGTCACCTTGGCGCCCCAGCCGCGCCAGATCACCGACGAGAGGACATGGAGGGCGGTATGGGTGCGCATCAGCCGGTACCGGCGATCCCAATCGATTCGCGCCGTGACTGCGGTCCCCGGCGCCGGAACCTCGCCCTCGGGGACGTGGACGACCCCGCCTTCACGCTTGTAGGTGTCGGCGACTCGCATCGATCCGCCGACCCATGCGAGCTCACCGGTGTCCCCGGGCTGCCCGCCACCGCGTGGATAGAAGACGGTGCGGTCGAGCACAACACCGTCTTCGGCCACCTCGACGACGGTCCCCTCCGTCTCACGGGCGTAGGCGTCGACTGCTGCGAGCTCTTCGGTCACGTCGGCTCCTCCAGGTCGCGAAAAGACACACTAAGTGCAGCGCCCCGGAAATACGATCACGTCTCTCCGGCCCTCGACGCCCCTGGCGGCGTCCTCCTCCTCAACGCATCTCATCCAATGCGCCTTCGTCGTGCGTCCTTGCCAGATGACGCCGAGGCCTCGGAGATCCGAAGACCGCCTTTCCGGGGCACAGCACTAAGCGCGAGCCACCAGGCCGCTCGCTCATGACGTTCCCGCTGACTCACCCGGAACGGTATCCCCGATTCCTGACCTCGCACGGCCACGCCGCTCAGGAGTGCTGGTCCAGACCGGTCTCGTCCTCGGATGGCTCCTCTTCGCCTTCGATGAGCCGGGTGATGAAGGTGTCCGGCTCGGGATCGACGTCGATGAGCGCTTCCTCGGCTTCTTGCCAGGTCTCGCCGAGAACCCGGGTCCGCCAATAGTGGCCGGCGATGATCTTCACGGATGCCATGACCGGCACGGTGAGCAACACCCCCCAGAAGCCCCCGATTGCCGCGCCGGCGACCAGCCCGAGGACGATGGCAGCAGGATGGAGGCGCACCGTGGCCCGCAACACCGTGGGACTCACGAAGTGGTTGTCGACCTGCTGGACGATGAGGGCCACCAGACCGGCCCATAGCGCGGTCTGCAGATCAC
>JAUYIV010000392.1 GCA_030688105.1 Actinomycetota bacterium
AGCCCGTTCCGGCAGGGAGCCGTACCGGTCCTGCCACTCGGCCACGACGTCGTCGATCGACTCGTGGGTCGTCGCCGCCGCCAGGCGCCTATAGGCCTCGAGCCGGGCGTCCTGGTCGGGGACGTAGTCGTCCGGCAGATGGGCCTCGACCGGCAACTCGATGCGGACCTCGGCGGGCGGCTTCTCTCGACTCGCACCGGTCTCGAGCTCCTCCACCGCCTCGGCCACCAGCTCGATGTACAGGTCGAAGCCCACGGCGCTGATGTGGCCCGATTGGACGTTGCCCAGGACGCTCCCCGCACCGCGAATCTCCAAGTCGCGCAACGCCAGCTGGAAGCCGGAGCCGAGGTCGCCGAACTCGCCGATGGCCTCGAGCCGCCGATAAGCCTCCTCGGTGAGGCGCTGCTCCTCCGGGTGGAAGAGGTACGCATAGGCTCGCTGCGACGACCGGCCCACCCTTCCCCGCAGCTGATAGAGCTGAGCGAGCCCGAGAAGATCGGCCCGCTCCACGACCAGCGTGTTGACCTGAGGCAGGTCGAGACCCGACTCGATGATCGTGGTGGCCACCAGGACGTCGTATTCGCCGTTCCAGAAGTCGAGCATCACCTGCTCGAGCTGACCCTCGCTCAATCGCCCGTGGGCGACGGCAATGCGGGCGTCCGGCACCAGCGCCCGCAGCCGGGTCACCGCGTGGTCGATCGACTGGATCCGATTGTGAACGTAGAAGATCTGGCCTTCGCGGAGCATCTCGCGTCGGATCGCCGCCGAGACGGTCTGCTCCTCGTAGGGGCCGACGAAGGTCAGGATCGGGTGGCGGTCCTCGGGGGGCGTCGAGATCCGGCTCACGCTGCGGATGCCGGTGAGCGCCATCTCGAGCGTGCGGGGGATCGGGGTCGCGGTGAGGGTGAGCACATCCACCGACTCCCGCATCGCCTTGATCTGGTCCTTGGCGGTGACACCGAAACGCTGCTCCTCGTCGACCACGAGGAGCCCCAAGTCGCGGAAGGCGATGTCCTCGCTGAGGAGGCGATGGGTTCCGATCACCACGTCGACGCTGCCGTCCCTGACTCCGCCGACCACCGCCTTCTGCTGCCGCGGCGTGAGAAAACGGCTCAGCATCTCGACCCGCACCGGGTAGGGAGCGAACCGCTCGGAGAACGTCTGGTGGTGCTGCTGGGCGAGGAGGGTGGTCGGCACCAGCACCGCCGCCTGCTTCCCGTCCTGCACCGCCTTGAACGCGGCGCGGATCGCCACCTCCGTCTTGCCGAACCCGACGTCGCCGAACACCAGGCGGTCCATCGGGGCGTCAGACTCCATGTCGGACTTGACGTCGGCGACCGCGGTGAGCTGATCCGGGGTCTCCTCGAAGGGGAACGAGGCCTCCATCTCCCGCTGCCACGGCGTGTCGGGGCCAAACGACATTCCCGAGGCCCGGGCCCGCCGCCGGTGCAGGGCCACCACCTCCTCGGCCACCGCGGCGACGGCCTTGCGGACCTTCCCCCGGGTCCGCTCCCAGTCGGCGCCTCCCATCCGGCTCAGCCGGGGCGACTCGCCCCCCGTATACGGCCGCACCGCAGCGAGCTGGTCGGTGGGGACGTAGAGGCGGTCCTGCCCGGCGTATGCGATCAGCAGGTAATCGCGCTCGATGCCCCCGAGTCGGTTGGTCACCAGACCCTCGAAGCGTCCGATGCCGTGATGGTGGTGGACCACGAAATCCCCGGGCCGGAGGTCGCCGTACGAAGGCGCCGCCTCGGCGCCGGCCGCCCGCGCCCGCCGGTGGGCCCGTCGCCGCCCCGCGATCTCCTGCTCCCCGAGTACCGCCACTCCGAGGTCGGGGGCCACGAATCCGTGGTGGATCCCGTAGGGCACCACCACCGAGCCTTGGCCGGCGACCGAGCCCCGGGTGAGCGTGATGCCCTCCTCCCCGATCAGGCGCGCCACCCGATCGGCGGCGGCGATCCCGTCCATGGCCACGACGACCTGGATGCCCTTGGCGACGAGGCGGCCGATCTCGCGTGCCACCGACTCGGGATTGCCCGGCTCGGCGTCGAACCCCGTGATCGCCAGCACCGCTTCGCCCGGGCGACCCGCCACCGCCGGTGCCTCCAGCATCCGGTCCCGCGGCAACGCGGCATCGAGGGGAAGAAACAGGTCGGGGTGCTCGCCGGCCTCCGGTGCCCCACTCCCCCACGTCGGGGCGAGCGCGGCGGCGAGCTCGGTCTCCTCCGTGGCGAGATCCGCCGCCCGGTCCCGCGCCCGTGGTGGCTCGAAGAGAACGACGACGGTCCGGGGATCCGCCTCGGCGATGGCGGTCCGTTCGTCGGTCAGCCATGGCAGCCACGACTCGATGCCGGGAAACGAGACCCCCTCCACGATGCGGTCCCAGGTCGCCGCCGCCCAGGGGGCGCTCTGGGAAAGCTCTCGCGCCCGCTCATTCAGCTCCGGGCCCGGCCTCACCTCGCGAGCCGGGAAAGCCTCCACCTCGGGGACCTGGTCCTTGGATCGCTGGGTGGCGACCGAGACGGTGGTTATCTCCTCCACCCGGTCGCCCCAGAAGTCGATCCGCACCGGCTCGCGGCTCTGCGCCGGGTAGAGGTCGATGATCCCGCCCCGGACCGCGAACTCGCCGCGGGTCTCGACCCGGTCGGTTCGGTCGTAGCCGGCGCCGGCGATGCGGGTGACGAGGCTGTCGAAGTCGACCTCATCGCCCACCCGGAGCACGATCGGGTCGGTCGGCGATGGAGAGATCCGCTGGACCGCGGCGCGCACCGAGGCGACGACGACCGTGCCGGCGGCGCCGGTGCGGAGAGCGTGGCGAGCCGCGGCCCGGGAAGCCATGGTCCCGACGTTCGGCGAGACGTGCTCGAACGGCAGGGTCTCCCACGCCGGGAGGAACCGCGAGCCGGACACGAAGAGCTCGAGATCGTCGGCGAGATCCTCGGCATCCCGCTCACCGGGGACGATTGCGAGCACCGGCGCCTTGCTCCCGATGGCCAGCCCGGCGAGGAAGAAGGCGCGCAGCGACGGGGGCACCACGAGGCGCCCGGGGGTGTCGAACGGCTGCCGGTCGCGCCAAAGCGCAGCCAGCGCCTCGAGCGGGGCCGTCATCGCGGGGCAGAGTAGAGGGGCGCGGGGCGCCTCCCGTCGCCCGTCGCCCGTCGCCCGTCGCCCGTCGCCTGTCGCCCGTCGCCCGTCGCCCGTCGGAGATGCGAGATCAAACGCGTCTCCCCCCGGTATTCCGGGGGGAGTGCCCCGAAGGGGCGAGGGGGGCAGCTGACCCTGCGTGCGAGCCTGGACCGTACGCCCTTCCCTCTTGTCGCTTGCCGCTTCTCCTCAGATGAGCCCGTGCGCGCGATACCACTCCACCGTCTCCGCCAGCCACACCTCTGGCGGGGTGTAACGCAGCCCCAACTCGCGTTCGGCCTTCGAGCCGTCGAAGGCGTGGCCGTGACGCACCTCGCGGGCCATCTCCCGGCACAGCGGGGGCCGCTTGCCAACCGCCCTCCATGACTTCTCCACGATCGTGGCCGCCACGGTCAGTGCCCACCCGGGCAGGTATCGGACCCGGTGATCGACCCCGGCGACCTCCCTGAGCGTTTCCACCGCCTCCTCGATCGTCGGCGACCATCCATTGACGAGATACCTCTCACCGGGTCGACCGAGGCGCTCTGCCAGCAAATGGGCGGTCACGGTGTCGTCGATGAAGACCAGCGGCAGCCGGGTACGCACGGCCCAGCGGAGCTTCCCCCTGAGAAAGCCGAGGAAGATGCGGGCGGTGCCGTGGGTTCGACCGGGCCCCTGAACCGATGACGGGTTCACCGCAACGAGGTCGAGCCCCAACGCTTTGGCGTCGGCGAACGCCGCCATCTCCGCTTCGTGCTTGGAGCGGGCGTAGGCGGAGAGGTGGCGGCCGAGATGCTGGGTCGCCTCGCTGCCTACCGACCCGCGCGCCTCTCCGATCACCGCAGCCGAAGACGTGTACACGACGCGCCCCACTCCGCCACGCGCCGCCGCGGCGACCACGGCGCGGGTCCCGGCGAGGTTGACCGCGAGCCGACCTGGGTCACATAGCGCCACCTTGCCGGCGGCGTGGAACAGGGTGCCGCACCCGGCCAAGCGCCCCATCCAATCGCTCGGCTCGAGAAGGTCGCCGGGTACCGGCTCGGCCCCCGCAGCGGCCACAACCTGCGCCGCCTCGTCCGACCGCGCCAGGGCACGGACGTGTCGCCCTTCGGCGACCAGCCGCCGGAGCAAAGCGCCACCGACGAAGCCCGATCCTCCAGTAAGGAAGACGTCAGGCACGAACCCGGTCGGAGCGGAGGATCCGGGCGAAACGGCTGAAGTAGTCGAACCCCGACATCACGGTCACCGCCACCGCCACCACCATCGCCCACTCGTCGGGGTGAAGGCCGCCATAGGTCTCGGGCACCCGCAGCAGTGCCATGAAGATCACCAGGAACTGGACGTTCGCCTTGATCTTCCCCCAGATCGATGGCGGGACCACCATCCCGTCCATTGCCGCCACCCCCCTCAAGCCGGAGATGGCGATCTCCCGGCCGATGATGATGAAAGCCGCCCATGCCCAGGCCCGATCGACTGCCACCAGCCCGAAGAGGGCACCGGCGACGAGCAACTTGTCGGCGATCGAGTCGAGAAAGCCGCCGAGGGTCGTCGTGATCTTCCATCGCCGGGCCAGGTAACCATCGAGGAAATCGGTGATCGATGCGACCGCGATGAGGGCGGCGGCGATACCGAAGGCGTGGTCGACGGAGTCTCGGGCGAGGATGAGCCCCAGGATCACGGGGACCAGGGTCATCCTCAGATACGCCAGGCGGTCGGGAACGGAGATTGGCTGACCCCCCGAGTCGGTTGCGCGGGATGCTACCGGGGCACCGTTGCCCGTTGCCCGTTACCCGTCACCCGATACTCGGTGCCCGTTTCCCGTCGTGCCCTGCCCGTTGCCTGTTGCCCGTTGCCTGTTGCCCGTCTCCTGTCAGGTCCCCGGGCGCTCTCGGGCTACGGGTGACCGGCAATGGTCTAGGCCAGCGCCTTCCGCACCGCGGTATGCCACTCCCCGATCAGGCGCCGGCGCTCACCCTCCTCCATCGACGGCTCCCAGCGACGATCCTCGGCCCAGAGCGTGGTGAGTTGGTCGAATCCCTCGAAGAAACCCACCGCGAGCCCGGCGGCATACGCCGCACCGAGAGCCGTGGTCTCCGAGACCGTCGGCCTGACGACCGGCCGACCCAGCACATCGGCCTGGAACTGCATGAGCAGTTCGTTGGCGACCATCCCGCCGTCGACGAACAGCGTGGGGATCTCCGCGCCCGAGTCGGCCTCCATGGCACCGAGGACGTCCACCGTCTGAAATGCCGTCGCCTCCAGGGCCGCCCGGGCGATGTGACCGGCGGTGGCGTATCGGGTCAGCCCGGTGATCGTGCCCCGGGCGTCGGCACGCCACCACGGGGCGAACAACCCACTGAACGCCGGGACGAAGTAGACGCCGCCGTTGTCCTCGACGGAACGGGCCAAGCCCTCGACCGCATCGGCGCTCGCGACGAGCCCGAGGTTGTCGCGGAGCCACTGCACCGCTGCGCCGGCGATCGCCACCGACCCTTCGAGGGCATAGACCGCCGCAGACCCGGCAACCTGATAGGCGACGGTGGTGAGCAAACCGTGACTGCTGGCAACCGGCCGCTCGCCGGTGTTGAGCAGCATGAAGCAACCCGTCCCATAGGTGTTCTTGGCCGCGCCCGGGGTGAATCCCGTCTGGCCGAAGAGCGCCGCCTGTTGATCGCCGAGGTCGCCCGCGACCGGAACTCCGGCGAGCACCCCGCGGCCCTCGCCGTACACCGCGATGCTCGCCTCGATCTCGGGGAGCATCTCGATCGGCACCCCGAAGGCCTCACAGAGCCCCGGATCCCAGGCCACGGACTCGAGTCCCATCAGCATGGTGCGTGACGCATTGGTCGGGTCGGTGACGTGACGACCCGTCAGGTTCCAGATCAGCCAGGAGTCGATGGTCCCGAACACCGCGTCGCCCTGGCGCAGGTCGGGCCTCTCGTCGAGCAGCCAGCGCATCTTCGGCGCCGAGAAATAGGTCGCCAGCGGGAGGCCGCTTGCCTCCCGAAAGCGGTCCGAGCCGGCGTCGCCGGCGAGACGATCCACCAGTTGATCGGTGCGGGTGTCCTGCCAGACGATCGCGGGAGCCAGCGGTTCGCCGGTGCCACGGTCCCAGACCACCGTGGTCTCGCGCTGGTTGGTGACACCGACGGCGGCGAGGTCGCCGGCGCCGATGCCCGCCTTGGCGAGGGCACCGGTGACGACCTCCTGGGTGCGTTGCCAGATCTCGACGGCATCGTGCTCGACCCACCCCGGTCGCGGATAGTGCTGGCGATGCTCCTGCTGATCGACGGCGACGATCCGGCCCTGGGCGTCGACGACGACGAACCGGGTGCTGGTGGTCCCCTGATCGATGGCACCGACGAATGAAGTCAAGACCAGCCACCAGCAAGAGCGGACGTCCTCCCCCGTCGGCGACGGGGGAGGTGGCTGCCGAGCGGTGCGAGGCAGACGGAGGGGGTGGCGGAGACAGCGTGCGCGCTCAGCGCGTCTGGCTGGAGGCTGAAGGCTGGAGGCTGGAGGCTCATTCGGCGATCCCCAGCCGCCTGGTGGCCTCACCGGCCGCCTGACGTGCCTGCTCCCCGCCGCCGGCAATGAAAGTGCGGAGGACGTCGGCGGCTGCGGCGACGAGCAGATCGACGTCGGGGCGCTCCTTCGCCGAGAACGACCGCAGCACGAAGTCGGCGGGATCCATGCGCCCGGGCGGACGGCCGACGCCGACCTTGAGCCGCCACACCTCCTGGCTCCCGAGGGAGCGCATCACCGAGGCCACTCCGTTGTGCCCACCCGACCCGCGGCCCGACTGGAACCGCAGCTTGCCGAATGGCAGGTCGATGTCGTCGTGGACGAGGACGAGCCCCGCCTCGTCGACCTTGAAGTATTTGACCAGCCCGGACACCGGCCCGCCCGACTCGTTCATGAAGGCCATCGGGATGGCCAGGACGGCGCGACGACCGGCGATGTCGGTCTCGAGAATCTCGGCGACGATCCGCTTCGGAGCTCGCTTGAACGAAGCGCCGCCCGCCAATGTCTCGACCGCCTCGCCGCCGACGTTGTGGCGGGTCCCCGCATACTCGGCTCCGGGGTTGCGGAGTCCCACGATCAGAAGGGCGTCACCGGCCGCGGGTGACCTACGTCGTCGCATCGCGTGAAGGTATCAGGCGTGTCGGCCCGAAAGGCGACCGCAGGGCGTCAGCCCTCTTCGGAGGATTCCGCCTCGGGCTCGGCCGCGGCCTCGGCGCCTTCGGGCGTTTCCTCGCCCTCAGGCAGCTCCTCGCCCTCGACCTCCTCGGGCACCTCGACCTCGACGATGCGCGGGATGATCACGGTCACGATCGACGCCCCGACGTCGTCCAGGTACTCGACGCCCTCGATGGCGGGGAGGTCGCTGACCTTCAGGGTGTCGCCCAACTCCATCGCCGAGATGTCCAGCTGAATGTGCGGCGGAATCTCCAGCGGCAGTGCCTCGACGGCGACGGAGTTGCGGATGGTCTCGACCAGTGCTCCCTCATTCCTGACGACCGACGGGATCCCCAGAAACTCGATGCCGACTTCGGCGTGGATCCTCTCCTGCAGCGAGATGCTGATGAAGTCGAGGTGGGAGATCTCGCCCCGCACCGGGTGACGCTGGATCTCGCGGGCGACGGTGAGGACGGGCTTCTTCTCACCCTCGACCTCGAGGTTGATGAGCGCGTTGGCCCCGGCCTCGGTGTGGAGTGCCGCGTGCAGGTCACGGCGATCGACGACGAGGCTGCGGGGATCGAGGCCGCGGCCGTAGAGCACCGCCGGGATCTTGCCCGCGCCACGCAAGCGCCTGCTGGGCCGGGTGCCGGCGACAGTGCGCGGCTCGGCGCGAAGGCTGACCTGATCCATGGGAGCGACTCCTCGGGCGAAGTGTGCGGAGCGGCATTATCGCCTACAGGGCAGGCTTAGGGCAAAGCGGCGGGGGGATAAAGGGGAACGTCGAACGCGGACAC
>JAUYIV010000402.1 GCA_030688105.1 Actinomycetota bacterium
GCTCGCTCATTATCAGAACCCGAATGCCGTGAAGCTCCTCGATGACGCTATCGCCTCGGCAGCTGAGGGACGCCTAACGGCGCTCCGGCTTAGATCAGACCCCTCGCACTGAGGGGCCGAGGCAAGGGCCCTCGGATGACACTTCCGCCCGCTGGCCAAGGCGAGAGCGTCGTCAGGGCCTTTGGCCGGTTGGCTGCCCTCGAGGCTGACGATTCATGACGAGCCGATTCCACATCATCACCGGTGCCCCCGGTACCGGTAAGACGTCGATCCTGGAGGGGCTTGGTGCCAAGGTGCACCGGTTCGCGGAACCGGCACGACAGGTGCTGGCGCGGTGGCGCGCCTCGGGCAATCCGCGGCCCGCCCAGATGAAGCCAGCCGCCTTCGTCGGGTCACTGCTTCGGCAGTCCATCGAGCACTACGAGAAAGCGAGCCGGCTTTCGGGCCCCGTAGTGTTCGATCGAGGCGTGCCCGACTGTGTGGCATATGCAAATTACCTCGGAACAAGTCCCGAGGCGGCGGTTGCTGCGACGGCGGAGTATCGGTACACGACCCGGGTCTTGGTGGCCCGGCCGTGGGAGGACATCTACGTGACGGACGACGAGAGGACCATGCCGTTCGGGGCGGTCGTCCGGTTCCAAGCTGCAATCGACGTGGCATACCGTGACGCCGGGTATCAGCTCATCGAGATCCCGAAAGGCAGTGTCGACGAAAGGGTGGAGTTCGTGGCCTCCATAGTTGCTGGCCTGCCTGGCTCCTGAGGCCGATCACCCCTCCCACCAGATCGGGCCGGATCACATGGGGGGGTGCGCATTGCACATCGTTCGCCCGATCGACGCCTGACCTCGGATGAGTTTTATGAACGCTGGCTGGGGAGTCTCATTCGAGTTGGAGGATGCCGAGGTGGAGCATGAGGTGGTGGGGTCGGCAGAGGAGGCGCATTTCGTCGATGTTGGTGAGGCCGCCTTCGACCCAGGGGAGGAGGTGGTGGGCGTCGCACCATGAGGGGGGCCGGCCGCGGCCGGGGACAACGCAGCCCCCGTCTCTGATGGCGAGGGCGCGGAGTTGGGCGGGGGTGGCGGTGCAGACCTGGCGGCCCATGTCGAGGATGTGAGAGCCGTTGGTGACCACCCGGCAGGCGATGGTGTCGCAGGCGAAGAACTCGATGGCGGCGGGTCCGATGACCCGACGGTCACCGACCTCGCCCCCTCCGGGAGCCTCCCCATACAGGGTCTGGTAGTCGACGATCACATGGAGATGCGGCTTCTGCCCACCGGTGACGGGGGCTTCCCCGGAGTCGAGGTGGTTGCGGCAGATCTCGGTGATGGCATCGACCCGCCGCTGAGTCGGGGTCCGTCCATCGCCGCCGTCGCGGTTGGCCGGACCGGCGAGAGACCCGATGGCGGTGATGAACTTCTACGGCACCCGGGTCGAGTCCTCTTGGGAGCCGGGTTCCCCGCTCCGGTACGCGGCCTCCGACGGCACCGTCGTCGCCGACGGGAAGGTGATCGCCTTCGAGCCACCCAGCCGCCTCGAAATCACCTTCCACGCCCGCTGGGATCCCGAACTGGAGGCGGAGGGACCGGTGCGCGAGGTCTGGTCGGTGACCGATGCCGAAGGCGCCACCCTCTTGACGGTCGAGCTGTGGGATCTGGACCCGGCGGGCAAGACACTCGACGACTTCGCCCACGGGCTTCCCTTCATCGTGTCCGGCCTGAAGACGCTGGTGGAGACCGGGAAGCCGCTGGCCGCGGCCTGACGAGCCCCAGGTGTGGGAGAAGACCTGTCCGTCGACCAACATCTCATCCGACAGCATGGCGGCCCGTGGCGCCGGTTAGCCTTCCCCGCGATGAACGAACACCTCTCCGACCTGCTTGCTGCCGCCAACGAGCGCGTGGTCACCGTCAGGGCCGCCGACGGCCACCCCCTGGTCAAGGCCAAGCTGCTCCATGCCGTCATCGCCGCCGCCGCCGGCGTCGTCATCGCGCCGCGGATCACCGCCGCGGCCGCGGTCGCGGCGCTGTTGAAGGGTTTCACCGTCTCGGTGGAAGGCGAGGCCGGCGAGTCGGCAGCCGCCTGACCTCACTCCAGAGCGTGCCGCTCGACCAGCAGGCTCGACACGAAGAGGGTCTGCGCCGCCAGGGCAAAGACGCCGGCGACGGCCAGCCCGACCTCTGCGGGGATCGTCAACGTCACCGGGATGATCGCTCCCACCACCCAGGCCAATTGAAAGAGCGTCTCCGACCGGGTGAATGCCGCCCCCCGCTCGTCGGGCTGCACGGTCGCCTGCAGCAGCCCGTCGAACGCGAACTTCGCCGTGCCCCACGCCAGGCCTGCGGCCGCCGCCAGCGCCGCCGCCGCAACGAGCCCAAAGAACTGCCCGGCGAGGAAGGCTGCCGCCGCCTCGACCGCAAGGGCAGCGACGACCATGGGCTCCTCACGGAGCCGCCGCTCGAGCCAGGGGCTCACGATCGAGGCCAGGCCATAACCGACTCCCCCGGCGCCGATCAGGGCTCCGAAGTCGAGGGCCCGGGCGTCGGCATCCCGGAACTCGAAGGCAAGGAGCAGGAGGAGGAACCCATTGAGTAAACGCGCCCCGGCGGTGGCAAAGCGAGCAAGACGCAGATCGCGGAGGGGGAGAACCGGAACGTCGGCGGCATCGAGATCGACCATGTCCTCCAATCGCCGGGGGTTGGGGAGGCCAAGGCTGGTGAAGGCCGCGATCCCGAAGAACACCGCCGCCAGGGCCAGGGCGACCGCGGGATCGAACTGCACCGCCAGCGCCCCCAGCGGGACCACGATGGCACCGGCGAGGATCCCGATCCGAGCCAGGACGGCATTCGCGCTGACGAGAGCCACCGGGGCGGGCAGCGCCACGGGCAGAAGGCTCGATTTCGATATCCCGAAAAGTCGAGAGAGCACGAGCATCCCGAAGGCCAGCGGATAGAGCCAGAGCGTGGCCAGCCCGAGCATCATCACAACGGCGAGCACGGTTCTGAGCACGGAGGAAAGGGTGAGCGCCGCCCGGTACACCCCAGGGAACCGGGCGAAGATGCCCCCGAGAACCGGCGCGATCACTGCAAACGGGGCCAGGGTGAGGGCGAGATACAGCGCCACGTTGCCACGGGCGTCGGCAGAGGGGACTCCGAAGAACAACGTCTGTGCCAGCGTGACCGCCACCAGCGTGTCTCCCGCCACGTTCGCCGCCCACGACACGCCGAGTTGCTTGAACGCGGGTCCGTTGCGGCTGAACATGGCGTCGACTCGGCGGATCGCCGCCCATGCGGTCCGACGGGCGATGCCCCGCCGCTGCGGTGCTGCCTCGAACTCCTCGCCGCGCTGGCTCACCCTGGGGACGGTAGTGCCGAAGCCCGCCCGGACCTAGATGTCCGATGAGGCGTCAGCCGAGGACCAAATGCCACCCGCAGGCTGCACGCCGAAGGCCGCCTAGAGAACGCTTGCAGCCAACTCCGCCAGCGGGCTGCGCACGGTGCGTTCCAGGGTCACGTGCCCGAACAGGCGGCTGCCCTTCATCTTCTCGATCATCGCCGCCGCCCCGCCGAAGGGAGAGACGTAGGGGTTGTCCATCTGGGTGAAGTCCCCGCAGAAGACGACTTTGGCGTCCGGTCCGATGCGGGTGAGGATCACCTTCAGGGTCGACAGCTCGAGGTTCTGGGCCTCGTCGATGATCACGAACTCGCCTGTGATCGACCGGCCTCGCAGATAAGTGATCGCCGCCAGCTCCAGGGCATCGCGGTCGACCAGCTCCTCGAGAGCCTCTCGTGCCGCTCCCGGCCCGCCCTCCGAGAACAGTGCGTACAGGTTGTCGTGGACGGCAGCCATCCATGGCGCCAGCTTCTCTTCGAGGTCCCCGGGGAGGTAGCCGATCTCCTGCCGGCCCACGGCAATGAGCGGCCGGTATACCGAGACCTTCCGATACCTGCCCGCCTCGAGGACCTGTTCGAGACCGGCGGCGAGGGCGAGGAACGTCTTGCCCGTGCCCGGAGGGCCCATGAGCGAAACCGCGGGGAGGTCCGGGTCGAGGAGCAATTCGAGGGCGAACGCCTGCCGCAGGTTCTTCGACTCGATTCCGAAGACACGGCGGTTGCCGGGCACCCGGACCGCCACCACCTCGGACTCCACCTCGACGACCTGTCCGACGGCCGACTGTGATCCCGGCGCTCGCAGCACCACGAACTGGTTGAGCAGCACGTCCCGTGCCTCGAGTCGTGCCTTCCCGTCGGCATAGAAGCGATCGACCGTCGCAGCGTCGACGACAACCTCGGTCACGCCCGTGTAGTACTCGTCGACGGCGACCAAGTCGGCGCGGTAATCCTGTACCGGCACCCCGAGCTGGGCCCCTTTGATGCGCAGGGCGGCGTCCTTGGTGACGAGGACCGCCGGCACCCCCTCCGCCTGCAACTCGAGGCAGGTGGACAGGATCCGGTGATCCGGGGTCTTGGGGTCGAGGACCTCGGGCAGCCGCCGCGAGTTCACCCCGTTCAGCTCGATCCGCAGCGTCCCCCCCGAAGGAAGGGCGACCGGGCGGGACATCCCGCCGGCTGCCGAAGCCCCGCGCTCCTCGAGCATCCGGATCGCACGCCGGGCGTTGGACCCGACCTCGTCCATGAGGGTCTTCTTCCGGTCCAACTCCTCGATCACGACCAGCGGCAGCACCACATCGTGCTCGTCGAATCGAAAGATCGCAGCCGGATCGGCTAGAAGCACGCAGGTGTCGATGACGTAGGTTTCGTGCGTCGCGCGCTCAGGCACGAGGGCAAGGCTCGCCGCTCGAAGGGATCGGGTCAAGGATTGTCGTGCGCGGGCACCCGGCGATCGTTACGGTGCGCCGATGCGCGTCTGCGTCATCGGAGCCGGATCGTGGGGCACGGCCATCGCCCGACTGGCCGGGACTGCCGCCGACACCATCCTCTGGGCGAGGAGACCTGAGCTAGCCAGAAAGATCCAGGAGACGCGGACCAACCCCGACTACCTGCCCGACATCACCCTGCCCGAGGGCCTGTCGGCGACGGCCGACCTCGAGGAGGCGATCACCGGCGCCGACCTGCTGATCATGGCAGTGCCGTCGCATGGTTTCCGCGACGTCCTCGAGTCCGCGGGCGACGGGGTGCCGAGGGGGATCCCGATCGTCAGCCTCACGAAGGGGATCGAGACCGGCACACTGCTCCGAATGACCGAGGTGGTGCTCGAGGTGGTCGATGCCGATCCCTCGGCGGTCGGGGTTCTCACCGGCCCCAACCTCGCCCGGGAGATCGCCGCCGGCCAGCCGGCGGCAGCGGTGGTCGGGATGCCGGACGAGGCGGTGGGTGCTCGCGTCCAGGCCCTGCTGATGGGCCGGACCTTTCGGATCTACACGAACCCCGACGTCGTCGGTTGTGAAGCCGCCGGGGCGCTCAAGAACGTGATGGCGATCGCCGCCGGAATGGCCCACGGCCTTGGATACGGGGACAACTCCAAGGCCGCACTCGTCACCCGGGCCCTCGCCGAGCTGACCCGACTGGGTATCGCCATGGGCGGCCAGCCGCTGACGTTCGCCGGCCTCGCCGGGATGGGTGACCTCGTGGCCACCTGCTTCAGCGACCAGAGCCGCAACCGCACCGTCGGTGTCGAGCTGGGGCGCGGGCGAGCCATCGACGAGATCA
>JAUYIV010000416.1 GCA_030688105.1 Actinomycetota bacterium
GACCACTTTGCGGTCGATCTCGACGCCCTGCGGACCGGTGAGTGGACCGAGCCGGCTCCCGGCTTCTACAACAGGCCGATCGGATGGAACGTCATACCTTTCGCCGGCTCGGCCGCGGACGGCGGGTACACGGACGAGGAGCTGAAACTCGTGCACGAAACTCGCAAGATCCTCGACGCACCAGAAGTGTTGGTCGATCCCACCTGCGTACGGGTCCCCGTGGTGGCCGGCCATGGAATTGCCGCTACGGCGTGGTTCCGGCGGGACCTGGCGGTCGAGGAGGCTGCCGATCTGATCGGGTCGTCGCCGGGGGTCGAATTGTGGACCGACAAGGTGCCGACTCCTCTCGACGCCGCCGGCCGTGACGAGGTGCTGGTGGGACGGCTCCGGGCCACCATCGGCAGTCCCGGCGGGATCGCCTTGTGGGCGGTGGGGGACAATCTTCGCAAGGGTGCGGCACTCAACGCGGTGCAGATCGCCGAACTTGTCGTTGGTCAACGGGCGACTGTCATGCGCTGACTGCCCTCGCCGACCGCCAACCGCCGACGGCCAACCGCCAGACGCGCCGGGGCCGGGACGGGGCAGGACTCACCGGGGCTCCGTCGTCTTCAGGGATCGATCGCGGGACATCCGCCGTCGAAAGGGAACCGGCGGTCTGCATGGGGAGGCGGTATCACGGGACTCATGTCCTGCGTCGACGACCCTCGGCCCGCGGGCTGCGGCCGGACGCCCTGAAGCATCGGCAAGACACCCGCCCTCCGGACTTCGATGGCTACCTTGGCCGTTACACTCCACGGTCCCGACGGGACGTGGCGCAGCTTGGTAGCGCGCATCGTTCGGGACGATGAGGTCGCCGGTTCAAATCCGGCCGTCCCGACCCGAAGCCCCGGCAAAACCGGGGCTTCGATTCATGGTGCACCGACGGCTGGGGGCTGGACCCGGCTCGATGGCCGCTAGTCCCGAACCACGATCCTCACGCGGTCCACCCGGTTCCGGACCATTCGGATCACCTCGATATCGATCCGGTCGACGGTGACGACGTCACCGACTCGTGGCACCTTTCCGCCGCGATCCAGGACCAGGCCGGCGACCGTGGCGTACTCGCCCGCAGGCAGCGCCGCCCGGATCGAGTCGGCTACCTCTTCGACCGGGGCTCGTCCCTCGACAAGCCACTCGGCCGGGCCGACCGCAAGGACCGCCGGCTCGTCGGGGTCGTACTCGTCCTGCAGCTCACCCACCAGCTCGGAGATGAGGTCCTTGATGGTGACCATTCCCTCGATACCGCCGTGCTCGTCGGTGACAACCGCAAGGGCGAACCTGTTCCTCCGCATCTCCATGAGGAGGTCGAGGACCGATTTCGACTCGGGAACGTATTGGGGCTCTCTGATCACACGATGGATGTCGCTCGTGGTCGGCTCGCTGGGCATGCCGATGAGGTCCTTGACCTGGAGGATCCCGACGAGGTCGTCGACGGAATCCTTGATCACGGGGAACCGGCTGTGGCCGGTCTCGGCCACGGCCGACCGCACTGCCTCGATCGTGACCGGCGAAACCAGGGGGTCGATCTCGGTGCGCGGCGTCATCACGTCTCGCACCTTCCGACCGGCCAACTCGAAGAGCGAGTGGATTATCTCGCGCTCGGTGGTCCCGATGTATCCGGTCCGCTCCCCGAGGATGGCCATCGCCCGGATGTCGTCCTCGGTGACGGCACCGCGGTCGCGGCCTGCCCCGATCCGAAACAGCCGGAAGGCGCCCCGGGCGATCCCCACGAACACCCGGACGATGGGCCGCAGGAAGCGGCTCAGCCACCAGATCGCTGGAGCGACGATGAGGGAGAAACGCTCGGGGAACCGGTTGGCCAGGCTCTTCGGGGTGATCTCTCCGACGACGAGGATGACCGCGGTGACCGCACCGGTCGCCGCCCAAGGTCCCCATTCGTGGCCGAGGAGATCGACGAACAGCACGGTGGCGATCGATGCGCCGAGGATGTTCACGAAGTTGTTGGCGACCAGCAGCGTGCTGAGCATGGAGTCCGGCTCCTCGAGCAATGCCCTGAGGCGGCGTGCCCGGCGGTCCGTATCGGCGAGTTGCTCGACCCGCTCGCGTGGGACCGACACCAGCGCCGTCTCGCTCCCCGAGAAGAACCCGGACGCGATGATGCATGCACCGAGGATCACCAGGTAGACGAGCTGTTCGGTGCTCACAGGATGCCCTCTCGGGGCCCGATACTCGGAGGCTCGGCTCGATCTGGGGTCATGCGCTCGAGCGCTCGAGGGCGCCATCGATGGCGGCGCGCAGCTCGTACGCGGAAAAGGGCTTGCGGACCCAGGCCACGGCTCCGGACCTCCCGGCGAGGAAGGCGTCGGCGTCCCTGTCGAGCAACAGGATGATCGGCGGGGCGGCGACTCCTCCGACCGCGCCGGCATCGCGCACCGCTCGGGTGATGGCCATCCCGCCCATGGACCCGATCTGCATGTCGACCACCACCGCATCGGGGAGGGTGGTCTCGATGCGGCCGGTGACCTCGCGGGGGTCGGCGATCTCGTGCAGGGTGTACCGCGGCTCTGACAGCGCGGCTCTCACGTCGTTGAGGACCCACGTCTCGTCGGCAACGACGAGGATGTCGGACATTGGCCGCGAGCGTAGTCGCGGCTTTCCCGGCGCTGGACTCCTCATGCCGGCGGCCGGCCGGTGGAGGCGGGCGGCTTCCTCCCTACCATCGCCGGCGCATGTTCAGTGCACTTCGCGGCCTCGTCGTTCTCGTGGTGCTCGCAATCGGGCTGATGCCTGCGGCTGGTTCGGCCGGCGAGGGCGGCCCTCATGTGGACGTCGTCGTGGTCGACGGTGTGCTCGAGGGGAGGCTCGTCGACTTCGTGCGGGACGCCATCGAGGGCTCCGACGCCTCGCTCGTGGTGCTCCAGCTGAAAGTGCCGGCCGTGCTCGCCGCGGACGCCTTCGATCTCGTGTCGCTGATGAGCGATCCCCCCATTCCCGTGGCGGTTTGGGTGGGTCCCCACCCGGCGTCCGCCTACGGCGCCGCAGCGGCGATGGTGTCGGCGGCTCCGATTCGGGGAGCCGCCCCGGGCGTCTCGATCGGGTGGGCTGCTCCGTCGGTCGCCGGCGGACCGGACGACCGCGAGGTGGTGGCGGGCCTTGCCCCAGACCTGCCGGCCGAGGCATACGACGGCCGGATCACCGTGGGCCAGGATCCGGTTCCCGGGCTCATCGATGTGGTGCAACCCGCGCTCGGCCAGTTCATCGTCGCGCTGGATGGCATGAGCCTCGTGGTGCGCGGGGTGGAGGTCACCCTGGCGACTGCGCAGCGAGGGTCGGAAGATGAGGTGTCCCCGGTGCCGGTCAGGTTCATCGAGCCGGGTCTGATCGACCGGACGCTGCGACTCGCCGTCTCGCCGGAGGCAGCATTCTTCTTCCTCGTCCTCGGGCTGGCACTGGTCGTGTTCGAGTTCTACGCCGCGGGGCCGGGCCTGGCGGCGGCGGTTGCGGCGGCATCCCTGCTGCTCGCGGGATACGGCGTCGCGGTGCTCCCGGTGTGGTGGCCGGCGATCGGGGCGGTGCTGGTCGGCGTCTGGCTGTACGTGGTCGAGTTCCAGCGAAACGATCTCGGGTGGAAGAGCCTGCTCGGCACCCTCCTCCTCGGGCTGGGCGGGCTCCGGTTCGTCGACGCCGCTCCGCAGATGACCACCACCTGGTGGGTCGTCGTGCTGGTCGTCGTCGGCGCCGCGTTGTTCTTCGGATTCGCGCTCACCACGGTCGTCCGCGCCCGGTTCTCGACCCAGACCATCGGGAGGGAGCACCTCGTCGGCCGGTTGGGCACCGCCACAGGATCGATCGCGCCTGAGGGGATCGTGATCGTGGACGGAGCCGAATGGCGGGCCCGCTCGACACGAGCCTCCGGCATCGCCGCGGGCGACGAGGTGCGGGTATCGGCAGTGATGGGGATAGTGTTGGAGGTCGAGCGGGTCGAGTAGGCCCGTCGCCCGCGGGCGGCCTCGGCGACGTGACAGTTACTCCCTGGTAATCGGGCGAGCGGGCTGGTAGCGTCCGCCGCCGCCTGGCGTGTGGGAGGAGTACCGCCGTGCTGGACGTGGCTTCTGTCGACCGATCCTGGCAGATGAAGGGCTTGTGCCGGGGGAATCATTCCTATCTCTTCTTCCCTCCGAGTCATGCCGAACGCAAAGAAGAGCGGGAGCGCCGCGAATACAAGGCAAAGGCGATCTGCTCGGTCTGCCCCGTCAAGGTGGAGTGTCTCGACTTCGCCGTCGAGATCCGTGAGCCATATGGGATCTGGGGCGGCTACACCGAAACCGAGCGTCGCCAGCTGATGACGCGGCGGGGCGTCACCGTCTGACGACCCGTCCGTCCCCGACTCGCCGGGTCAACCCCGTCCCGTCGAGCCATTCCAGGAGAGGCACGGCGTGCTTGCGGGTGATGGCGAGGGCATCCCGGAAATCGGCGACTGTGAACCCGTCGGGGAGCGTGCGGACCAACTCGACGATCGCATCGATGGTCGTCGGTAGATAGGCGAACTCGCCGCCGACGCCGATCAGGTGTCCGGAGCGCAAGAGCGCGGCGACCACCTCTTGATCGAGCCCGAGCTCGTCCGACGATGGCGGGGCCAGTCCGGCGGACTCCAGCTTCGAGCGAGCCGCCACCCAGAGCGGATCGGCTCCCGCTGCGGTGTCGGGGTGGTGCCCGGCGAGCCGGACCGAAGCCCCGTCGACGACGATCCCGTCGAGCATCCCGATCACGGCGTCGAGCAGCGCCTGGTCGAGGCCGATCGCGTGCGCCAGGCTCGTCCTCGGGATTCCGGGTCGAAAGGGATGCTGCGCGTGAAATACGGACGTCGCTTCGGCGACCATCCGCGACAAATCTCGTTGTCGACGCGTCGAGAGGGCGAGCCCACCGGAGACCACCGCTCCTTCGGGACGCCCGCCCCCGGTGTCGGCGGCGAGGTCGGCGAGGGCGGCGATTCCCCTCGCCTCCAGGAGCGCGGTTGCCCTGTCGTCTGCCGTCGTCGGTGGCGGTCGCAGATGCTCGAGCGACCCACGAACCCGGCGAGCATGCTGCGCCGGCTGAGGGTCGAGCACCTCCCCTCCACCCACGACGGCACGATGTCCGACGTCCCGCAGTACGAAGCGGTCCCCGGCTCGCAGCGCGACCGGCCGTTCGGTCTCGATCAGGATCATCGAATCGTCACCCTCATCGCGGCCGATGACCCTGATGCGGGCCGGCCAGTCGCCGCTTCCAATGTGGACGTGAAACGACCCGCGGTCCCGCAGCGGATGCGGGGAGCCCCGGATCGTGCGCGCCGCGGCCACGAATCGGCGGGTCGGCCTCCACTCACCGGGATGGCCCAGCATCGCGCCTCTTTCGATCCGGGCGCGGTCCACCCCCGAGAGGTTGACGGCCGCCCGATTCCCCGGCTCGATCTTCTCGACGGCTCGTTCATGCACCTGGAGGCCGCGGATCCTCACGGGGACGTCGCCCGGATGGAGGGCGAGCCTCTCCCCGACGGATATGGCGCCATCGCGGAGGGTGCCGGTCACGACGGTCCCGGCTCCGCCGATAGTGAAGGCGCGGTCGATCCACAGCCGGGGCCGACCCAGGTCGGGGGGCTCGATGCCGGCGATGAGTCGCGACAACTGTCGACGGAGGCGATCGATGCCCTCTCCGGAGGGAGCCGCCGTCGGGATGATCTCCGCGCCTGCCAGGGAGGTCCCATCGAGGCGCTCGGCGATGGCAACCGCAGCGAGCTCGAGGTCGTCGGCGTCGACCAGATCGGCCCGGGTGAGGGCGACGACGCCGGGTGAGATTTGCAGGAGGTCGAGCACGGCGAGGTGCTCCTCCGACTGAGGCATCCAGCCCTCGTCTGCGGCGACCACGAAGAGCGCGGCATCGGCGCCGTCGACACCGGCGAGCATGTTCTTCAGGAAGCGCTCGTGCCCCGGAACGTCGACGAACCCGACGTCGTGGCCCCCGAGCGTCGTCCAGGCGAAGCCGAGGTCGATCGTGAGCCCGCGGCGCTTCTCCTCGTCCCATCGGTCCGGATCGCGTCCGGTGAGTGCGATGACCAAGGTCGACTTCCCGTGGTCGACATGCCCCGCGGTGGCGATCACCGGCATGCGATTGCGAGCGCTGCCGCCAGCGTTGGGTCGTCTGACTCCGCGACGGCCCTGAGATCGAGAACGAGCCTGCCCTCGTCGCGGCGCGCCACAACCGGCGGGTCCGCCTCGAGGAGCCGGCGCCACTGCTGCTCGGTCGCCTCGACCGCGATGACCGGGCCGGGGATCCCTCTCCCGGGTACCGATCCGGCACCCGGGACCGACTCTCCATCGACGATCGCCCCGGCGACACCGGACCTTTCCAGAACCTCGGTGCATCGGGCGTGCAGCGCAGACTTCTCGATCGACGCCATCCTCCAGAACGGGATCTCGGCGCCCTTTCCCGCGGCGTACTTCTCCAGGGTGGCCGCCAGTCCGGCGAGGCTCGGCCCGTCGATCCTCACGGCGCGGGCCACCGGATGGACCCGCACCCGCTCGATCAGCTCCGCAGAACCGACGATCACCCCGGCCTGGGGGCCGCCGAGGAGCTTGTCACCCGAGAAGAGCACCAGATCGGCGCCCCTCTCCAGCGTCTGGCGGGCGCCCGGCTCACCGGTGAGCCAGGCCGGTGGGGGGCCCTCGATCCATGGCACCCGTTCGTCCAACAGCCCACTGCCGATGTCGGCCACGAGGGGGATGCCGTGCTCATGGGCGATGGCCGCGAGCTCCTGATAGCCGGTTTCCTGTGTGAAGCCCGCGATGCGGTAGTTGGATGGATGCACCTTGAGCACGGCGGCGGTCGCAGGGCCGATGGCCCGGGCGTAGTCCTTCGGCCGGGTGCGGTTGGTGGTGCCCACCTCGACCGCCTTTGCCCCGGAGGCGGAGATCAGCTCCGGGAGTCGAAACGAGCCCCCGATCTCGATCTGCTCGCCGCGTGAGACCAGGACCTCACGCCCGGCACCGAGTGCGGCGATCGTGAGGAACAGGGCACCAGCGTTGTTGTTCACGATCAGCGCATCCTCCGCCGACGTGACCACCGCTGCCAGACGGCGCGCGTAGGCGCCTCGGCCGCCCCGATGACCCGACGCGAGATCGAATTCGAGCGATGTGTAGCTGGTGCCGGACTGGGCGGCCGCCGCCTCTGCATCGGGGTGGACGGGGGCTCGTCCCAGGTTGGTGTGGAGGAGGACCCCGGTGGCGTTGATCACCCGGCCGGGCTTGAGACGGCCGATGCTGGCGGCAAGCCCTCTCGCCGCCTGCTGGGGATCGTCGTTCTCATCTCGCCGCCAGGCCTCGACGCTCGCCCGCGCCACCTCGACGAGCAAGGCCCTGGGGAGGGTCCCGTCGTCGAGGGATGCGGCCAGCGCATCGATCGAAGGAGGACGCGGGCCCATAGGCACAGCCTACAAGGCGACCTATATTCGGAGCCCGTGGACTCTCCGGCGTCGGCAGACGTTCCCATTCGGCCCGCGGCGACCGTGCTCGCCCTCCGCCCCCGGCATCGGGGGTTCGAAGTGTTGATGGTCCGGCGGAGCCGCGACGCCGCCTTCATGGGAGGTGCCCATGTGTTTCCCGGCGGGGCGATCGACGATGTGGACCGCAGCGACGCGGCCACCCGGGTGATCCAGTGGGATGGCGACCCCGACGAGCTCCCCTGGCGGTCGGCCGCAGTGCGAGAGCTGGCGGAGGAGGCGGGAGTGCTCCTCTGCGACGATCCCCCCGATTTGACCGGGCTCGAGGGTGCCGAGATGTATCGAGCCCTCGCCGCGTCGGGGGTTCGACTCGATGCCGGGCGCCTCGAGTGGGTCAGCAACTGGGTGACTCCTCAGGGACCGCCGCGCCGCTTCGACACGAGGTTCTTCATCACGATCGTGGCCGCGGGGACCGCGGCCTCCTCGGATCGCCGAGAGGTGTTCGATGCGGAGTGGGTCGACCCCGCCGGGGCCATCGCCGCGGCGGATGCGGGCGCGTGGCAGATCGAGTTTCCGACGCGAGTCCATCTCGAAATGCTGGCGAGCTTCGGGTCGGCCGACGAGGTGTTGCAGCATGCTCGAGACGCGAAGCCTCATCGGATCGAACCCCGCCTGATGCCGGGCCCCGATGGGGTGTGGACGCTGGTCCTGCCTGGAGACCCTGGCTTCGAGGGGGCGGGGTGAAGGTCCAGCGAGTGCTTGCCCCGAATCCATCGTCGTTCACCGGCCCTGGCACCAACACCTGGGTGGTGTCCTCAGGGGGGCAAGCGGTCGTGATCGACCCGGGACCGGAGATTCCCGAACACCTCTCCGCGATCCGGGAGGCGCTCTACGGCTTCGAGCCGGTGGCAGTGTTGGTGACCCACGCCCATCCGGATCACGCCCCGGCGGCCGAGCCGCTCGCCAGGACCCTCGGGGTGCCGGCGATCGGTTCGGCCCCCGGGCCGGGCTTCAGGCCCGACCGGCGCATCGCCGACGGCGATTCGGTGGACTGCGGCGAGATGGTGGTCGTGGCGGTGGCGACGCCCGGCCATACCGCGGATTCCATGAGCTACCGGATCGACGGTGCGTTGTTCACCGGGGACCACATCATGGGCGGCTCGACGGTGATCGTCGAGGACATGTCCGACTACCTCACCTCATTGCGCGTCCTGCTCGACACCGGCCTGAGGGTGATCTATCCCGGCCACGGACCGGTGATCGAGGATCCCGACGCGACGATCGCCGAGTATCTCGCCCATCGCCTCGAGCGCGAAG
>JAUYIV010000004.1 GCA_030688105.1 Actinomycetota bacterium
CTTGCCGAGGTGGGAGACGGCCGGAAGGCGATTCCGGTCGAGGCGGGCACCGTGGGCGGGGCCCTCGAGGCCCTCTTCGGGGTGCTGCCTCAGCTCCGAGTCCACGTCTTCGATGAGACCGGAGGGGTGCGGCCTCACGTATCAGTCTTCCACGAAGGCAGGGCGGCACGTGATCGGGAGCACCTGGACGCGCCGCTGAGCGACGGGTCCGTAGTCACGATCCTGCAGGCGGTGTCTGGTGGGTCGGCTACGGGGGCTCATCGTCGACGGTCGACAGACGCCGCCTGACAGCTTTTGGCTGACGCCACCACTTCCTCTGACGCGCGAATCGGGATTACCGGAGCGCCGACTGGGGAAGCATCCGACCGATGCGACGCGTTCTCCCGCCTTCCGGCCCCGCCGTCCGAGCCACCGACGGGTGGCGGGCTGGAACCGGCCATCGAGCCCGATCGATGTGGTACTCGCCGACGCCGCCACTCACCGGGCCACGACCGGGACTCGTCGGTCACCGCCACCGTGCAGGCCGCACCGCCGTGCGGCTCCCGGCGTGACCTGACGAATCGGCGACCTCGCGCTCGAGGGGCTCTTCGGGGCCCCTCGAGCGCGTTCGGACCCGGCAAGTGAACCCGCGGGCGAGACTGGACCCGTTGTCCTCGTAGGTCGCGTCAACGCGCTCGCGGTCTCCGTTGCCCCCTCCGTCTGCCGGGCTTCGCCCGGCATCCACCTCCCCCGGAAGCCAGGGGAGGACCTGAAATCTGAGATCTGAAATCTGATCCGATGAGGCGTCAGCCGAAGAGCCATGAGTTCAGATTCCCCTAAGCCTCTCCTCAGGCGGCCAAATGCCGCCGTCTTCGATAGTTCTCCCGACACCCAGAAAGGGAGACGACATGTCGAAGAGATTGCTTGCTGGAGCCGCGGCGCTGGCGGCCATGGTGCTCACCATCGCAATGGTCGCCTCGGTGGCGCGGGCCGACACCCGCACCGAGGCGGTCGGAGAAGCCGGAACGGTCACCTTCAGCATCGAGGGCGGCGTCATCGCCTTTGTGAACGCCAACCCGTCGGAGGGGTGGACGTTCGGCGTCGACCGCCAGGACGGCACCCACCTCAAGGTGACCTTTCGCAACGAGGCCGGCGGCGAGGTCGAGTTCGAAGCCGAGCTCGAAGACGGCGCCCTGACCGTCGAGGCTGGAGCTGCCACCTCGACGTCGACGCCGACCAGTTCGACCACCTCGACGACCGTCGGCGGAGCCTCGACGTCGACCACTTCCACGACCGTGGCCTCCACCTCCACTTCCACGACGCTGGGCGGCGGATCGACGACGACGGTCCCCGACGACGATGACGACGGCGACGATGTCGGCGACGACGATGACGGCGACGATGACGGCGACGATGTAGCCCTGCCGGTGCCGATGACGATCGCGGCGGCAGCCGCCGGCAGCGTCGACATCCTGGTGATCGGCGACGAGGTGGTGTTCGCCGGTGCATCGGTCAACGACGGCTGGTCGTTCAACGTCGACCACGTCGGCGGGAGCCACGTGGAGATCGACTTCATTCACGCCGACGGCACGGAGATCGAGTTCCGGGTCGATGCGGATCTGCAGGTGCGCATCGAGATCGAGGGGTGAGGTTCACCCACCGCAGGCTGTTGAGGGCCCCGCGCCGGGGGCCCTCAACGCGTGGCGGGCCCGAACCGGACGACCACCTGTGCCCCGCCGAGTGGCGACGGGCCGAGGGTGAGCGACCCTCCCGATCCCTCGGCGATGCGCCTGACGATGTCGAGCCCGAGCCCTGTGGACGGACCCCGACTCTCGCCTCGGCGGACCGCCGTGGTGGAGAATCCGGGGCCCCCGTCGTCGATTTGGACGGTGGGGGGCGCGGTCGACACGGCCAACCCGATCGCGACGCCGGGTGGGGTGTGGGCAAACACGTTCTCGAGCAGGGTGTCGATCACCGTGACGATCTCTCTCGCGGAAGCATGGACCTCCACCGCGCCGCGAGGGATCTCGACCTCGAAACCCCGGCTCTGTTCGGCCGTCAGCACGGCCCAGAACTCGGCACGGTCGCGCACCAGGGCGGCCAGATCGCATCGCCGCGGCCCGCCGTCGCTTTTGCGGCGGGTCTCGAGGATCACCGCGTCGATGGCCTCCTCGACGGCGCGAACATCGTCGAGGAGCGACGCCCGATCTCCCGCGGCGCTGAGGCCCTCGACCTGGAGGCGAAGGGCGGCGAGCGGGGTCCGCAACCCGTGCGAGATGTCGGCTGCTGCCTCGCGCTCGTGTTGGAGGAGCTCGCTGAGACGCTCGGCAAGGTCGTTGAACGCCGTTCCGACCTGGACGATCTCCGGTGGGCCCGATGGCTCGACGCGAACATCCAGCTGTCCGGCGGCCAGAGCGGTGGTGGCTCGGTGAAGCCCCCGTACCGGGCCGACCATCGAACGACCGAGCCGATCCGCCGCCACCACGGCGATCAGCATGAGGAGCCCGCCGAGGATTCCGAGGATCGCCCACGAAGTGCGCACGCCCGGGCGGAGCGCATCGAGATCGACCTCCGCCCGCACGACGAGCGGCAACCCGCTGGTGAGGACGGGAACGAGGACCGCCGTCGCGCCACTCGACCTAGCGGTGTACGCGAGACCGGCGCGGGCGGTGTCCACGGTCGGATCCTGCGGATCGCCCACCCCGACCACGGTTCCGTCGGCCAGGAACACGCCGATACCCGCAGGGAAGCCGAAGGCTCCGAGCACCCCCTCGACGGCGGGGGCGTCGAGGGGGGTCGAGGAGAACGACGCCGCGACCGCCAGGGCGGCGGCCACGGAACGGGCATCGGTCTCCGCGCGGGCAAGCGCTCGGTCCTCCGCCTGGCTGCGGACGAGGATGCCGAGCGGCACCAGGAAGGAGATCACGATCAGGGAGGTGACTGCGATCGTCAGGACCGCCAGCCGCCGTCTCACGATGACGGGTCGACGAGCTTGACCCCGACCCCGAACACGGTGCGCAGGTAGCGGGGCTCGGCCGCGGTCTCTCCGAGCTTCTTCCGAAGCCACGAGAGGTGGACATCGACGGTGCTCTCGCTACCGCCGTATGGCTCCCGCCACACCTCGGCGAGGAGGTCCCGCTTCGAGATCACCTCCCCTTGATGTGCCGCGAGGTGTGCGAGTAGATCGAACTCCAAGCGAGAGAGCTCGAGCGGCATCCCCTCGAGGGCCGCCTCGCGGCCCTCGAGATCCATCGAGAGCCCGCCGACGACCAGCGGCCCGGTGCGGGTGGGGGCCTCGGATCGCCGCATCACGGCGCGGACCCGTGCCTCGATCTGGTCCACCGAGAAGGGCTTGACCACATAGTCGTCGGCGCCGGCGTCCAGGAGCGCGACGATCGTCGGCTCGTCGCTGCGGGCGGTGGCCACTATGAC
>JAUYIV010000016.1 GCA_030688105.1 Actinomycetota bacterium
TGAAGCCGAGTGCCCTTGCCGGGGTCGTGAAGGAGGTCGGGAAGCTCTACGATCGGTTCAAGTCGCTGGGCGCCGAAGGATTCGAGGGTGCCGAGGTCGAGTTGGAGGCGAGCCCGGCCGAAGGCGTCCTCCTCAGAGGCAAGATCGACGCGGTCTTCGACGATGGTGACCGAGGGGTGCGGTTGGTCGATTGGAAGACCGGCCATCTCGGGGATCCCGGCATCCAACTCGGCTTCTACGCGCTCCTGTGGGCGCTGGAACGCGGCGAGATCCCGGGCCGGGTGGAAGCGGTGTCGGTGGGGAGTGGCGAGCGGATGGACGAGGTCCCCACCCGCGCCGGCCTCGAAGAGATCGCAGCCCGCACGGCCCGGATGGTCACCGTCCTCCGCGAAGGGTGGGCGGAAGGCAGGGAGTTCGAGCGAATCGGGGGGCCCTGGTGCCGATGGTGCCCACTGCTCGACGAATGCCCCGAAGGCCGGGCGACCACGAAGCTGCTCGACGCGAGCGGCCCGTTGGGCTGACCGGCGGGCGCTCTGGATGCGGTCTCCGCCTATCGTTTTCTCATGGCGAAGCTGACATCCAAACAACGGGACCAGCTCCCCGACAGCGCCTTTGCCTACGTCGACTCGAAAGGGAACCGGCGGCTTCCGATCAACGACGAGGCCCATGTCAAGAACGCGCTGGCCCGCTTCGCCCAGGTGAAGTTCGAGAGCGAGGCTGCCCGGGACAAGGCACGCAAGCGCTTGCTGCGAGCCGCCAAGAAGTACGGCATCGTGCCGGTGGGCTTCATCACGTCGCAGCTCGAGTCGGAGCGCAGGGATGCTGCCGCCGGCCGTCTCGTCATCGAGCTGGGCCGCGCCGGACCCGGAGCCGACCTCGAGCAGAGGCTCCGTGAGGTGCTCGCGGACCCCGGGCTTCGCATGGTCTATTGGTCTGAGCGAGAGCATGGATACGTCGACGGCCGGGGAAAGCCGGCCGAGCTGCCATCGGACTCTGAGGCGGTCACCTTCCTGGAGCGGCAGGGGAAGCCGATGGCTGCCGTCGTTCACGAGGGCCGGGCACTCGCCGACACCGACTTGACCAAGACGGTCCTCGCGGCACTCCAATTCGTGATTGAGCGGGGGCGAGCCCTGGGACACCTTCCGGCGGGGAGCGGCGAGGCGGCCACGCTTCCGACGGGCTTCGTCTCGCTGCTGTTCACCGACATCGAAGGGTCGACCGCGCTGCTGCGGTCGCTCGGCGAGAGGTATTCGGCTCTGCTCCGCGACGTACGCTCGATCATCCGGCGGGCGGTCGTCGCCGCCGGCGGCCGCGAGGTGGATCTGCGCGCCGACGAAGCCTTTGTCGTGTTCGGGCGACCGCGGGCCGCCCTCGAGGCTGCGATCGCGATCCAGCGCAAGCTCGATGGTCACGAATGGCCCGATGATGCCGAGGTACGGGTCCGGGCCGGGATCCACAGTGGTCCGATCACCCTGACGGAGTCCGGGTACATTGGGCTCTCGGTGCACACGGCGGCGCGGGTCTGCTCGGCGGCGCACGGCGGGCAGATCCTGCTGTCCGACGAGGCCCGGTCGGCGGTCGAGGAGGACCTGCCCGCCGGAGTCCACTTACGGGGTCTCGGTCCTCACCGGCTTGCGGGGTTCGATCACCCGATCGACATCTACCAGGTGGTCACCGAAGGCTTCAGGGTCGACTTCCCTCCACTGCGAAGGGGCGCTTCGGCGACATCGCGCTGAATCCATGACTCTTCGGCTGGCGCCTCATCGGATCAGATGTCAGATGTCAGATGCCGGTCGGTGAGGAGCCGCGGGAGGCGGGGGGCGGGAGGCGGTAAGTCATGGCTCTTCGGCTGACGCCTCATCGCCGCGTCGCCTGGGTCCGTGACCCCCTCCGGCACTTCGGGCCACCTCCCCCGCTCCGCCGGGGAGAAGGGCGACCGGTTCTGCGGCCTCTGGCCGCAGAACCTTAGATCAGCCCGCTTCCGGCCATCGGGCCATCGGCTCGAACGGATCGGCCTGTTTCGCATCGGACGAACCGGGCAGCTTGATCATCTGGCCGTCGAGCCTGGCCTCGAGCAGGCTCGACAACCCGCGGGCGACGTCCGGGTCGAATTGCGTGCCGGCACATCGGTTGATCTCCGCGACGGCCACCGAAGCCGGAAGCGGCGGCTCATATGGGCGGTCGGAAGTGATCGCGTCATAGGCGTCGGCGACCTGGACGATGCGCACCGTCAGCGGCATCGAGGCGAGATCGACGCGATGGGGATAGCCCTCACCGTCGAATCGCTCATGGTGGTACAGCACCGCGGCGGCGACCTCGCGATGGGTCAGATCGACCACCAGCCGGTGGCCATCCTGTGGGTGGTCGCGCACCGTCTTCCACTCGGTCGCATCGAGCCCGGCAGGCTTCCACAGGATGGCCTCGGGTATTCCCAGCTTGCCGATGTCGTGGAGGAGGCCGCCGAGGTAGGTGCGGTCGACTTCGTCCGAAGAGCATCCCAATTCGGAGGCGATCGCCGCTGCCATGTGGGCGGCGCGCAGGCCATGATCGGCGAGAGCCCGATCGCGTAACCACATCACCTCAATCAGCTTCTGGGTCGCGGCCGACTCGACCGTGTCCGTCGTTCCCGGGATCACGAGAGCCGGGCTCCCGTGGCCGGGCGCGCCGCGACGTTTGAGATGTGTTCTTGCAGCATGTGGCGCCTGATCGTCCCGACGACAGGTTACGACCGGAGCCCTCCGGATCGGTGGCTTTCCGGCAAGCTAGGTGCAGCGCCCCGAAGGTACGATCACGTCTCTCCGGCCCTCGACGCCCCTGGCTGCGTCCTTCTCCTCGACGCATCTCACTCGATGCGCCTTCGTCGTGCGTCCTTGCCAGAGGACGCCGATGCCTCGGCGATCCGAAGACCGTATCTCCGGGGCACAGCACTCAGGCAACCCTGCCCTCGGGGAAGTCGGGCACGCGCTCGGGCTGGGGCAGCGCGGCGATGGCCTCGGGCGCCGGCAAGGGCTGGCGGCCGAGGTGGTTCGCCATGCGGCTCGTCGCGGGCAGCAGGCGGGTGGCGGCGTTGCCGACCGCCTTGTTGTACGCGTCGACGGCGCTCGCGAGAGCGCCACCGAGCTTCTTGAGGTGACCCGCATGGGTCTCGAGCCGGCCGAGCAGCTCGCGGGTGTCTTCGAGTATCTCCCGAGTCGCCACCTCCTGGTTGACGGTCAGGGCGTGGTGCTTGAGCAGTTCGAGCACCAGACCGAGGGTCCGGGGCGACGCCGGGTGGACGCCCACCGCCAGCGCCTCGGAGTAGAGGTCGGGAGCGACCTCCACGGCCTGCTCCCAGGCACCGTCCACCGGGAGGTACATGACCACCGGGGCGAACGTGGTCCGCAGCCGGGCGGGGTAGTCGCGGCCGGCGAGCTCGCGCACGTGCCGGCGGACGGCACCCGCATGGGCCTTCATGCATGAAGCCTCGTCCGCGGCGTCGTCGCACTCCCGGGCCCGTCGGAGGTCGTCGAGCGGGGCCTTGGCGTCGATGACGATCGACCCGCCGTCGCCCAAGTGAATCAGGGCGTCGGGGCGTCCGCCGGGCAGGGCGACCTGAGTGTCGAAGTCGAGGCCGTGAGCCAGCCCGGCGTTCTCGAGCAGCCGCCTCAGGGTGACCTCTCCCCAGGTGCCCCTGCGACCCGAGTTCTGGGTGAGGAGGTCGAGGGCCGACCTCACGGTCGAGGTCTCCCGCGCCGAGGTGTCGAAGCCCGTGTCGACTCGACCCATCAACCGGCCGAGGTCGGTGTGCAGGGCTCTGATCTCCTCGGAGCTCACACTCGCCGCCGGCGTCACCCGGCGAACGACTGCCGAAGCGGCGACGAGCACGATGGCGACGACCGCCAGTGCGGCGACGATGGTCAACGCGATGGTCATGGCTTCCGGCCCTCCTGGTAGGTCACCCGAGCAACGTATCGGGGGGGTGTGACAAGAAATGGCCATCGGC
>JAUYIV010000021.1 GCA_030688105.1 Actinomycetota bacterium
CCTCATCTCGTCGAAGCGACGCCTCGCCTCTTCCTCCTGTCGACGCTGCTCGGCGAGCTCCACCTCGGCCTGCTCCAGGGTCGCCTCGGCCTCGTCGAATGCCTCGTCGGCGCCCTCGAACAGCTCGTTCATGCGTGCCACCACGGCCTCGGCCTCGATGCTCAACTCGGAGACGCGAGCGGTGTCGGCGTCGAGCTCTCCACGAAGGCGCTCCATCTCTGCGGTGGCGGCCACGAACGTGTCCAGGGAGGCCGCGTCGTCTTCGACGGCGATGGCGAGCACTTCCCTGGCGATGAGGCTCTGCTGGATCTGTTGCGGGGAGAAGGTTCGAGCGATCTGATCCCGGGCGTCGCCGTTCATGTACGACTCGACGGCGCGCTCCCTGATCTGATCGCGCAGCTCCAAAGTCCGGTCCTCGTAGACCTCCAGCTGGCTGCGCAAGCGGCCGATCCGGAAGGTCAGCTCCTGCAGCTCGGAGTTGATCGCCTCGTAGGCGAGCACGGCCGCATCGAGGTCGGCGAGAGCGGCGGCCCTCTCCTGGGCGGCGGCTTCGGCCTCCTGGCGGGCGCGTTCGACCTCCTCCTCTTCGATGGAGAAGGCGGGAACGATGCCGCTGATCAGCACCAGAGCAAGAAAAGCGAGTGCCGTGGCCACCCGCGGTAGCCGCCAGGTCACGCCGAGCATCGTAAGACGGGATGCCGCATATCCATCGTCATTCGTTTCGGCAGTGTGCGGGCCGGGGTGAAGGGACATGGGACCCGTCGTGAATGAGTCCTAGTTCATCGCTCTTCGGCTGACGCCTCATCGCAGTGTCGCCCGGGTCCCTGACTCCCTCCGGCCTTCGGGCCACCTCCCCCGCAACTCGGGGGAGGTGGGCGGCCTGCGGGTGGCCAACCTCGCGCTAGCGTCACGAGCGAGATGCCCCCGCGCTATCGCCCCGACCTCGATCGGATTCATCCGTATCGGCCAGGTCGGCCGATCGCCGAGGTGGCCCTCGAGTTCGGGCTCACCGACGTCGTCAAACTCGCCTCGAACGAGAGCCCGGAGCCCCCTTTTCCAGAGGTTCAGGACGCCATCGCCGCCCACGCCGGCACCCTCAACCGCTACCCGGACAACGCCAAGCCACAGCTGGTGGCTGCCATCTCCGAGCACCTCGGGGTCCCCGAGGAGCGGATCTGGTGCGGGGGTGCCAGCAACGAGCTGATGCTCACCACCGCCCTCGCGATGGGCGGCCCGCAGACATCATCGGTGTACGGCTGGCCATCGTTCGGGCTCTATCAGATCGGCTCGCGCGCCGGCTTTGCCGACGACATCGCCGTTCCGCTCGACGCCGCCCACCGGCACGACCTCGACGCGATGCGAGCCGCACTGCGGGAGGACACCACCGTCGTCTACCTGTGCAACCCGAACAACCCGACGAGCACCCACGTGCCCGGGGGCGACCTCGAAGGGTTCATCGACTCGGTGCCGGACCACGTGCTCGTGATCGTCGACGAGGCGTATGCCGAGTTCGCCACCGCCTCCGACTACCGCTCGATGGTCCCACTGGCGGCGACGCGAGACAACGTTATGGTCACCCGCACCTTCTCCAAGGTCTACGGCCTGGCCGGGCTGCGCATCGGGTACGCGGTCACCCTTCCCGAGTCGATCGAGCACTTCCGCCGCATTCAGCTGCCCTTCACCGTCAACACCCTGGGTGAGGTCGCCGCCGTCGAAGCCCTGCGCCATCAGGATCGGGTGAAGGAACGGGTGGCGCGCAACGCCGAAGCGATCCAGTTCCTGACCTCGTCACTCCGATCCCGAGGCTTCGAGGTGGCCGACAGCCAGACGAACTTCGTCTACGCCGATTTCGACGAGGGCGCTCCGAAGATCACCACCGGGCTGCTGGAGCGAGGCCTGATCATTCGCCCGGTCATCCCCGAAGGCTGGCTACGGATCACCGCGGGCGCTCCCCCGGAGAACGAGCGCTTCATCGCGGCTCTCGACGAGATCACTTAGCCTCAGGTCAATATCGTCACCGTCGCCCAAAACGCTCCCGCGGCGAGGACCACGCCGTCCAGGTAGGACAAGCTTCCGGGGAGCGTGCCCTCGCTGAAGAAACCGCCCACCCGGATGAGCATCCCCAGGTTGCGCCCCGCCACCAGGGCCACCGCCGCGGCCACCGCACCGGCGATGGCGGCCAGGACATCGGGCGCCCATATGGCTCCGGCCGCGGCACCGCCGACGATCGCGCCGATGAGCATCGCGACGAGGGGATCGACGATCGGCATCTCCGATCGATCGGACAGCCATGACACCAACACGGCAACCGCGGCCACGAAGAGGAAGACCAACGTCTCCTCCCGGGACCGCAGCCGCAGGATCACCAACGCCGACGCTCCGAGCGCTGCGCTCAGCGCGATCACTGCGCCCGCGGTCACCGACTCGATCGGTCGCAGCCGATGCAGGAACAAGCTCCAGATGAGCGAGAGAAGAACCCCCCCGATCGTGGCGGCAGCCATCCCGTTGGCGCCAAAGCGGTAGGTGGCAAGCACTCCACCGAGCGCAGATGCGACGGCCGGGAAGAAGGCGAGATCGAGCTCCCGGCGCTCTGCGGCCGACACCAGGTCGTAGACCCAGAGGGCGACCACCAGGAACACCGACACGGCAAACCATTGGAGGGAGATGGCGTTCGCCCCGAACAGCGCAGCGGCCAGGGTGGCCACGATCCCGATCTCGATCGCCATCGGGGACCGCACCAGCATCGCCCCGCCCGACACGGGGGGGATTGCCGCGACCTCGGAGTCGGCGGAGACCGGGGCGCCGGCTCGGGCGCGCTCGCCGTTCACCCAGACTTGGGCGGGCTCGAGCGCTCGGGCGAACTCCCCCCCGAAACGATCGATGGCCCCCTGGAGGACCTCTTCGACGGTGCTACCGGCGACCTCGACCGAACCGGTGCCGGCGATCTCGCGGAGATTGGCAAACAGCCGGAGCCGTGCCATCAGCCGGGGGCGGCCTCGAACGTCCCCCGCATCACGACCTTCTCGTCGGGCCTGACCGTCTCGAATTGGTGGCTTCCCCCCGACTCCCACACCGCCGTCACCAGGTCACTCCCGGGGAAGACGACGTCGGTGAACCGCACCTTGACCCGGCGGACTCGCCTGGGATCGCCCCCGGCGACCTCCGCCACCAATCCGCCGGTCACCAGGGAAAGGGTGCCGAGGCCGTGGTTGATGACGCCGGGGAGCCCAACCGCCTTGGCGACGGTGTCGTCGAGATGGATCGGGTTGTAGTCACCAGAGGCCGCCGCATAGCGAGTAGGCATGTCCACGGTGACGTGACTCGTGAAAGTGGTCGCCGCCTCGCCCCGGTCCGGGGGCGCCTCCGTCGGCGCTGGGGGACGGTCTTGCCCGCTGCCGGCGCCGCGGACGATGATCGTGGCGAACTGCTCGTTCACCGGCTCGCCGTCCTCGGTGGCGGCGCCGACCCGAACGACGTACATGCCGTTCCGTCCCTTGTCCTCGACGGACTGGAGCGACGGGGTGAACACCAGGGTCTCGCCGGCGCGCATTGGGCGGTGGTGGACGATCTCCTCTTCGCCGTGAAGGATCATCAGGAGGTTCTCGAGATTCAGCTCAGGGTCAGTGGAGACCGTTCCCATGAGGGGAAACCCGGGCACCACCGGGAAGATCGGCGATGCCACCTGTCCGGAGCCCTTGGCATGCAGGGGATTGGGGTCACCCGAGGCCCGGGCGTAGTCCTCGATCTCGTCGGCGGTGATCGTCCTGGTGATCGGGTCGTAGACCTTCCCACCCAGCGAGAAGTTGAGAGGCATGGCCTGGAGGGTACCGCGGCGGCCCGCCGGAAGCCGCCCCATGTGAGTGCACCATGGCTCAGCCGGGGCCGGCCACCACCGTCCCCACGCACTCCCCGAAGCCGATGCGCACCTCGCCGGGACGGTCGCACCACCCCCGCAGGATCACCGTGTCCCCGTCCTCGAGGAAACGGCGGTCGGTGCCGTCCGTGAGGGATATCGGTCGCTCCCCTCCCCAGGTCATTTCGATGAGGCTGCCGTAACTCCCCGGATCGGCGCCGGACACGGTCCCCGAGGCATATAGGTCCCCGGGACGCACATTCGTCCCGTTGGAGGTGAGGTGGGCGAGTTGTTGCGCCATCGTCCAATACATGCGTGAGAAGTTGGTGCGTGAGATCACGATGGGCTCGTCCATGCCGGGCGACTGGATGACCACCTCGAGCTCCAGGTCGACCGCCCAGTTCTCCGGCGTGCGCAGGTAGTCGAGCGGCGGCGGATCCTGGTCGGGCGCCGCGGTCAAGAACGGAGACAGGGCCTCGAGCGTGACCACCCATGGCGACACCGAGGTGGCGAACGACTTGCCGAGGAACGGGCCCAGCGGCTGATACTCCCAACGCTGGATGTCCCGGGCGCTCCAGTCGTTGACGAGGACCAGGCCGAAGATGTGGTCCCCGGCCCGCTCGATCGGAATCGGCTCCCCGAGGGCGTTCCCCGGCCCGGTCACGAACCCGACCTCCAGCTCGACGTCCAGCTCAGCCGTGGGGGCGTATGCCGGCGGCACATCCAGAGGCTTGAGCTGGCCGGAGGGACGCCTCACCGCCGTGCCGCTAACGACGACGCTGCTGGAGCGGCCGTGGTAGCCGACGGGCAGGTGGCGCCAGTTGGGGAGCAGCGCCTCCGAGTCGGGCCGGAACATCTTGCCGAGATTCGTGGCGTGCTCGATGGAGGAGTAGAAGTCGACGTAGTCCCCCGGCTCGAACGGCAGCCGCATGTCGACCGACTCGATCTCATGAAGCGCGCCGTCGGGGAGCCGGTCGAACTCGTCGGTCGACAGCAGACCGATGATCCGTTGTCGGGTCTCCTGCCAGGCCGACCTCCCCAATTCGAGGAACGGGTTGAGGGTGGGAGCCGCCAGGGCCTCGGCGACGGTCGAGGGGAGACGCCCCGACACGGCGGGGAGGTCGAGGACATGAGCACCGATGGCTACCCCGATGCGTGAGCCCTCACCGGGATCGAACACCCCGTACGGAAGGTTCTCGATTGGGAAGTCGGATCCGTCGGGAACCGGCACCCGCGACGTGCTCACGAGCCCACCGGAAGTACCCCGAGGCCGGTGAGGTCGTCCACCGGTTCGTCGAACGAGCAGGAGCCGTATCCGACGAAGAGCCCATTCCGAGCGGCCTGGAGGTCGGCGGCGGTGGCGAGGTGGTCCCTCCACCGGAGCCCGGACCTGTCGAAGGTGAAGGCCTCCGGGTCGTCCTCGGCGACGACGGCAGCCAGGGTCGCCGGGTCTTCTCCGTGGACGGCGAGGGCGGCGGCACAGAGCAGGTTCAGGAAACCGTGCTGGGTGAACCCCGTCGCCGGATCGACGTGCCGGATCGGGTGATGGAGACCGGCGGTTGCCTTCAACGGCAGAGACCGGTCGCGACACCCCAGGAGGAATGCCGCCACGACTTCGGGTGGCGGGAATTCGTCAGCCGTGTGGCCACCGGTCCGGATCTTGGCGCCCAGCGCCCGCCGCGTGCCCTCTCGCGCGGCGACGAGCCCATCGAGGGCGGCGTCGAGATCGATGCGCCATGGGATCTCGAAAAAGACGAACCGATCGAACATCTCCAGGGCCCGGGCCGCCCACGCGGCCGAGTCCCCTGTGGGCAATCTCACCTCGATCTGCTCGACCAGGGCGCCTCCCGTCATCTCCGAGTCGAAGGAATCGACGGCGGCGACCTCGGCCTCCAGGCCCGTCTCCGTATTGGCGATCGCCGAGACCCTCCACGGCGCCTCGCCCGGGCTCATCGTCGAGGTCAGGATCCCGGCGAGCTCGACGAGCCGCCCCACCGGACAGAGGAACCGGTCGACGATCCAGGAGTCCGGACCTGATCGGGCGGCTCGATACTCCGCGGCCGCCGCGGCCATGCCGAGCTCGGCGGGCGGGAAGAGCCCGGCGTAGTCGATGAGGCCGCTCAGCGCGGCATAGCGGGCGTCGCGACGAGAAATCGAGATGGCCACCCGCCGAGTGTACGAGAAGCATCCGAGCGAACCTCCGAGTTCCCGTCTCACCGTTCACGGTGAACTGTCGCGACGGCTCGGGCATGCCATCTGCCATACCGTTCCAGAGATACGGCGAATAGATCCTCCAATGTGCGCACAACACGCGACAATGGCGACAACGAGTATCGGGGGCACACATGAGCGATGACGATCTGAAGACCTTCGAACGGGCCAAGGAGATGGCCAGGAAGGACGACTTCCCCATCAAGGGCTTCTCCCACCTCGAGTGGTGGGTCGGCAACGCCTATCAGACCGCACATTTCCTCCGGTCGGCGCTGGGATTCAGCGTCGTCGGCTACCGCGGCCCCGAGACCGGCACCCGGGAGACCGCCTCATACCTGCTCCAGCAGGAGAAGATCAGGTTCATCGTCACTGGGGCGATGACTCCCGACCATCCGGTGAGTGCCCACGTCCTCGAGCACGGGCCCGGAGTCCACGACGTCGCTCTCCAGGTGCCCGACGCCGAGGCAGCCTTCGAGCTCGCCGTCGAACGAGGCGCCGACCCGGCGGCCAAGCCGTACGTCCTCGAGACGGATCGGGGAAGGACCGTCACCGCGGCCATCCAGGCGTACGGCGACACCATCCACTCGTTCGTCCAGAGCGACGGCGAGTTCCCCGACTTCGAGCCCATGGAGGACCCCATCGCCCAGCCCATCGGGCTCCAGTTCATCGATCACGTGGTCGCAAACGTCGAGCTCGGAAAGATGAACCATTGGGTCGAGTTCTACGAGCGGGTGTTCGGGTTCACGATGCTCCGCCACTTCGACGACGACGCCATCAGCACCAAGTACACGGCACTGATGTCGAAGGTCATGTGGGACGGCACCGGGATCATCAAGCTGCCCATCAACGAGCCGGCCAAGGGGCTCAAGAGGTCGCAGATCGACGAGTACCTCCAGTTCTACCGAAGCGCCGGGGTGCAGCACATCGCCATGCACACCGCCGACCTCGTCTCCACCGTGACCCAGGCCTCGAGTCGCGGGTTGAAGACCCTCACGGTGCCGGGCACCTACTACGAGGACGTCTGGCAGCGGATGCCCGACCTCGAGATCGACCGGGACCGGGTGGAGGCGCTCCAGATCCTGCTCGACCAGGACGAGGGCGGCTATCTGCTGCAGATCTTCACCCGGATGCTCCAGGATCGGCCGACGGTCTTCTTCGAGTTCATCGAGCGGCGCGGTGCGACCGGATTCGGCAAGGGCAACTTCAAGGCACTCTTCGAGGCCATCGAGCGAGAGCAAGAGCTGCGGGGCAACCTCTGACCGACATCGTCGAGGTCCGGCCGCGGGACGGCCTTCAGAGCGAAGCGGCCGTCCTCTCCGTCCCGACGAGAGTCGAGCTGATCCGTCGCCTCGAGGCGGCCAGGGCCACTCGAATAGAGACCGTCTCGTTCGCCGATCCGCGGCTGGTCCCCCAGACGGCCGGTGCCGAAGAGATCTGCGGCCTAGGCGGCGATCGTCACCTCGAACGAGTCCTCGACCACCTCGCCGCCGGGCTCGTCGAGCACGGTCAGGTCGGCGGCCGAAAGCGTCCCGTCCTGGTCGAAGTCGATCCAGAGCCGGGCCCAGAGAACCGCGTCCTCGGTCAACGGCTCCTCGAACTCGATCTCGAAGTCGGGGGCGATGCCCGCCGACAACAGCTCCGACACGGCCAGCCGGGCCCCCGGCCTCCCGTCGACATCGGTGAGGATCTCGACGAACCCCGCGGCGGGCAGTTGGACGGAATCGAGCACGACACTTTGCCCAGATGACTCCTGGTCGAGGGCGAACAGATCGCCGGGGCTCCGGGCGAGCACGGTGATCACCGGGCTCTCGATGGCCAGGGCACCATCGTCTCTGACGCCGATCTGGTCCGAGCCGGCCGCGGGGTCGAACAACCCGTCTTCGTCGCGGTCGATCCACACGGCCACGAAGACCGATTGGGTCGACTCGAGTGGTGGGTCGAGTTCGAACCGGAGGTCGATCGCCGTGCCGGCCGGCAGCAGGTCGGATACGGCGAGGATGGTTCCGGGCTCGCCGCCCTCGCTCTTGTGCACGACCACCCAGCCCGCCGATGGCAGGGTCGCCGAGGCCACAGTGAGCAACGTCCCGTTGTTGGTCTGCGGGTCGACGAACACGTCGGCGGGGGACGAAGGCGCCAGGAGTGTCAGCAGCGCCGTCGTCGTTGCCGGGTCACCGTTGGCCCCGGTGGCGATCTCGTCGATGAACGCGTCGGGGGGCTCGTAGGTGAATCGTTCGTCGCGATCGACGTCGATGTGGATGGTCAGGTGCACCCTGGTCTCCTCGGTCAAGGGCACGAAGAAGGGGACGGGCACTCGGGCGATGACCCCTGTGGTCAAGACCTCACTGATCCCGATGACCTCGCCGGGTGACCCTCCGGCGTCCTTCCGGACAACCACAAAGCCAGGGGCGGGAAGCGAGACTGAGTCGACGATCAGCGAGGAGCCTTCAACCCGCTGATCGGAGGCAACCACTTCGGCGGGACCAGTGGGCGGGGGTGCCTCCCCGTCGGGGAGGGTCGTCGTGGTCGTCGTGCCTGCCGACTCGTAGGCGCATGCGCCCGCGGCGGCGGCGAGCGTCAAGGCCATGACGAGGGGAAGCACCCGACGGGACATCCGGCAGGAGGGTATACCGGGTTCGCCCGTGAAGGGTTCAGAGTCGGGCTCGACGAGTCGGGCCGTCCGCCGCTCCCGGAACGGGCGCGCGCCGGCTGGCCCACCGGCGCTGCAACACTGCACGCTGCATGCTGCATGCTGCACGCTGCGTCGTACGATTCCCCCATGCTGAAACCTGCAGACTCCGCCTATTCCGCCGTCCGCTCCCTTCGTGTCGTCCGGGCGTTCACCGATGAGGCGATCGACCCGGCGGTCCTCGACGAGATCCTCGACGCGGGCCGGTGGACGGGATCATC
>JAUYIV010000025.1 GCA_030688105.1 Actinomycetota bacterium
GGGCGTCCACCTCGCGCTGGCCGGGCACTGGCACCGCAACAAGATCGCCCGGGCCGGCGATCTCGAGATGGTGACCTCGGGCCCCGTGGGTTATCCGCTGGGTGACGACCCATCCGGGTACCGGCTCGTCGAGATCTCGGAGGCCGGGTCGGTCACCCACTCCTACCTGCCCCTTGGCGCCGAATAGGACGGTCGGCGCACAGCACTCAGGCGCGGGAATTACCCGGTGGCCGCACCCTGTCGGCCAAGAGATGCCATCATCGTGCGATCCAAGCGAGCCCCCCGATGGCAAAGCCCTTCATCCTCACAGTCGATGACGACCCCCAGGTGCTCGCCGCCGTCGAGCGGGACCTGAGGTCGAACTACGCCGCCGAGTACCGGATCCTCAAGGCGTCGTCCGGTGCGGAGGCCCTCGAGGCGCTCGAGGGCCTCAAGGGCCGGGGCGACGAGGTGGCACTGCTCCTCGCCGACCAGCGAATGCCCCACATGACGGGCACCGAGTTCCTGTCCGAAGCAGCGCGGATCTACCCCCTGGCGCGCACCGTCCTCCTCACCGCCTATGCCGACACCGATGCCGCCATCCAGGCGATCAACCAGGTGGGCCTCGACCACTACCTCATGAAGCCGTGGGATCCGCCCGAGGAGCACCTGTATCCGGTTCTCGACGATCTCCTCGATGATTGGACGTCGACGGTGGGCGTGCCCTACGAGGGGATCCGCGTCGTCGGCACGACGTGGTCACCGCTGACACACGACACCAAGGACTTCCTCGCCCGGAACCAGATCTCGTATCGGTTCCTCGATGTCGAGAAAGACGAGGACGCCGCCGCGATCGCCGCGGCCGCGGAAGGCCGCCTGCCGGTGGTCCTCATGCCCGATGGGACCCGGCTCATCGAGCCGGATCGCCGCGAGCTGGCGGCGAAGGTGGGAATGCGGGTCGACGCCGAGAAGCCGTTCTACGACCTGGTGGTCATCGGAGCCGGTCCGGCGGGGCTCGCCGCCGGGGTCTACGGCGCATCCGAGGGGCTCAGCGTCACCATCCTCGAGCGGGATGCCACCGGCGGCCAGGCAGGCACCAGCTCCCGGATCGAGAACTATCTCGGCTTCCCCAAGGGAATCAGCGGCGCCGATCTGGCACGCCGGGCGGCCACCCAGGCGATGCGCCTCGGAGCGGAGATCGTCACCGCCGGCGAGGTGACATCCGCCCGGGTCGAGGGCGAGACGAAGATCGTCACCCTCGGCGACGGCCAGGAGATCGCCTCCAAGGCCATGGTGGTGGCCAGCGGCATGACGATGCGGACGCTCGAGATCCCCGGCTACGACCGGTTCGCCGGCGCCGGCCTCTTCTATGGGGCGGCCATCTCCGAAGCCGCCACCTATCGCGACCGCCCGGTCTTCGTCGTCGGCGGCGCCAACTCGGCCGGCCAGGCGGCGATGATGTTCTCTCGCTTTTCGAGCACCGTGAGCATCGTGGTGCGCGGCGGCAGCATCGAGGCGCGCATGTCGCAGTACCTGGTCGATCAGATCCACTCGACCCCGAACATCGAGGTGCTGGTCGACACCGAGATCATCGAGATGGTCGGCGAGCCGCGGTTGCAGGGCGTGGTGCTGCGACACGGCGACGAGACGGAGGAGCGGGAGGCGGCAGCCGTGTTCGTGTTCGTGGGCGCCCAGCCCCACTCCGACTTCATCAAGGGCCTCGTCGCGGTGAACCAGAAGGGCTTCATCCTCACGGGGACCGACCTGCCCACCGACCCCAAGGTATGGCCACTGGAACGGGACCCGTACCTGATGGAGACGAGTGTGCCCGGCATCTTTGCCGCCGGCGACGTCCGCCACGGGTCGTTGCGCCGGGTCGCCTCGGCCGTCGGCCAGGGCTCGGTGTGCATCAGCTTTGTCCACCAGTATCTCGCGACGGTATGACGATGCTCGAGCTGCTCCGGTCGGTGTCGCTCTTCGCAGACCTCGACCACTCCGACCTCGAGGTCCTCTCGGCGGGGTCGAAGGAGGTGGCGATCGCCGCCGGCGAGCGGTTGTTCGACGAGGGCGATTTCGGCGACGAGGCCTACGTGGTGATCGACGGCATCATCGAGATCACCAAGCACTCGGCCAACCGCGAGGTGCTCGTGGCGATCCGCAACCGTGGGGACGTCATCGGCGAGATGGCGCCACTCGAGTCGGCGGTCCTGGGCCCGGCGCCGCGGTCGGCGACCGTGCGCGCCCGCACCGACTCCCGTCTCCTCGAAATCCAGAAGGAGAGCCTGGACCGGGTCCTCGACACCAGCCCGAAGGGGGCGCGCGCCATGTTCGGTGTCTTGCTCAGGAGATGGCGGGAGACCGAGTCGCTGGTGCGCCACGGCGAGAAGATGGCGCAGCTGGGGACCCTGAGCGCCGGCTTGGCCCATGAGGTCAACAACCCGGCGTCCGCGGTCAAACGCGCCGCCGAGGAGTTGCCCGAGGCGGTGGAGGCCTATGCCGCCGCCCGGGCCGCCTTTGCCGTCGACGGGATCCCGGAGAGCGTCACCTCACTCCTCGACCGGCTGGCGGCAGGCGAGCAGCCCGCACCGACGCCCACCGATCCGGTGGGGCGCAGCGACGCCGAGTCCGCGCTCGAAGCCTGGCTCGACGCCCGGGGGGTCCCCGAGCCCTGGAACCACGCCCCCGCGCTGGTGGCGGCTGGAGTCGACCGCGGCGTGCTCGAATCGCTGGGGCTCCCCGAGGGCTCCCTCCCCCAGGCCGTGGCGCTCATCACGGCCGGAGCCACCGCCCACGACCTCATCCACCTCATCGGAGAGGGCGCCTCGCGGGTGTTCACGCTGGTGAAGTCGATGAAGGACTACTCCTACCTCGACCAGGCGCCGGTCCAGGACGTCGTGGTCACCTCAGGAATAAAGAACACGCTGCTGATCCTCCGGTCGAAGCTGAAGGACCTCGAGGTCACCACCGACTTCGACGATCTCCCCGCCATACCGGCGTACGGCAGCGAGCTCAACCAGGTCTGGACCAACCTGATCGACAATGCCGCCGACGAACTGCTCGAGCACGGCGGCAACCGTATTGCGATCCGGGCCACCCAGGAGGACGGCTTGATCGTGGTCGAGGTCGCCGACGATGGACGCGGCATCCCGCCCGAGGTGCAACCCCGCATCTTCGACGCCTTCTACACCACCAAGGAGCCCGGCAAGGGCACCGGGCAGGGCCTCGGGATCGCGTTCAGCATCGTCGTCCAGCGACATGGCGGGAACCTCTTCGTGAAGGAGACCGGCCCTGAGGGGACCACCTTCCGGGTGGAGCTCCCGATCGAAGGCCCGCCGCGGTGAACCACGGATGCCGGAAGGAGGACGATGTCCCAGAAATGTGACGATCTGTTGACCATGCCGATCGAGCCCAGACCCGAGGGCGGGTGCCCCCAATGCCTCGCCGCCGGCGACACCTGGGTCCACCTCCGTTTCTGTATCACCTGCCGGACGATCGGGTGCTGTGAGGAGTCGAAGAACCAGCACGCCCGCAAGCACTCCGAGTCGACCGGCCACCCCGTCATCCGCACCCGGGAGCCCGATGAGGACTGGGCGTGGTGCTATTCCCACGCGATGGGGATCAACCTGCTCCCCCGCACCGAGGGAGCTCCGGCGGCCGAACCGCGGCCTTAGCGGCCGAGCCGTGGACGCCTCCGAGGTCATCCTCCGTTTCCTCCTCGCCGCCGCCCTCGGCGCCCTGATCGGGCTCGAGCGACAGATCGCCCACGGTGAGAACAGCAAGGCCTTCGCCGGATTGCGAACGTTCGCCCTCTACTCGGCGTGGGGCGCCGGCGCCGGATTCCTCGGCGACGAGATCGGGTCCGTGGCCTTTGCGGTCGCCGCGGCGGGCTTCGTGTCGCTGCTGGTGGCCGAGTATCTCTTCATCGCCCGCGGTGGCGATCGGGGGACCACCACCGAGGCGGCAGCTTTCGCCGCGTTCGTGATCGGGGTGCTGGTCTGGGCCGAATACGAGGTCCCCGCCCTGGCACTCGCCGTAGGCGTGGCGGCCCTGCTCAGGTCGAAGGTCTGGCTCCACGGCCTGGTGGGACGGTTCACGGACGAGGACCTGCGCGCCTTTCTCCGCTTCGGGGTGCTCACCGCGGTGATCCTTCCGCTCGTGCCCGACCGGAACATGGGGCCGTTCGACGCCATCAACCCCTTCGAGATCTGGCTGATGGTGGTGTTCGTCGCCGGAATCGGGCTCGCCGGATACGTGACCCTGCGCGCCCTCGGGCCGAAGGGCCTCGCCCCCACCGGCCTGCTGGGAGGAATGGTGTCCTCCACCGCGGTGACTCTCTCCTTTTCACGGATGTCGCGCCGATCCCCCGAGGTGACGGAATCGCTCGCCGCCGGAATCCTCGGTGCCTCGGGCCTCATGTACGCCCGGGTGCTCATCGAGTCTTTCGTCGTCGAGCCCGACCTCGGACGAAGACTGGTCGTCCCGCTCGCCGCACTGTTTGCCGGCGTCGTCGGAACCGCGCTCGTGATGTGGTGGCGCTCGACCCGGCACGACGAGGTCGATTCCGGCCTCAAGGTCCGCAACCCGGTGACGATCACCAGCGCGCTCCAGTTCGGTGCGCTCTACGGCGCGGTGGTATTCGTGGCAAAGGCGCTGATCGACAACGTGTCACAGACCTCGCTGAGCGCGGTCGGAGCGATCTCGGGCATCAACGACGTCGATGCAATGACGCTGGCCGCGGCGAACTTCGTCCGTGACGGCACCGTCCCCGTCGGTACCGGTGCACAGGCGGTCATGGCCGCCGTCGTGGTCAACACCGTCGTGAAGGCCGGGCTGGCGATGGTCCTCGGGACCAAGGCGCTGGGGATCCGGGTGGCTGCGGTTCTCGGCCCTGCCGCCGCCGGAGGAGTGGTGGCCTGGGTATTGCTCTGACCCACATAGGGTTGGCCCAATGGAGATGACCCCGGAGCGCTGGGCCGCCACCGAGAGGTACGCCGCCGAGGTGTTCGGCGAGGCGGACCTGGTGCTGCAAGCCATCTCGGCCGCCGCCGCCGCAGCCGGGCTCCCCGACATCGCGGTGAGCGCCGAAGAGGGCCGGCTTCTCATGATCCTCACCTCGATGACTCCAGGCCGCCTCGCCGTGGAGGTGGGGGCCCTCGGCGGGTATTCCGGCACCTGGATCGCCAGGGGCCTGGCGCCCGAGGGCAGACTGATCACCATCGAGATCGACCCGCGACACGCCGACGTCGCCGAGGCGGCATTCCGCGCCGCCGGCGTCGACGACAAGGTCGAGTTGCGACGGGGCGCCGCCCTCGACGTCCTCCCCAGCCTCGCCGGGGAGCTCGGGCCCGGCTCGGTGGACGTGGCCTTCATCGACGCCCACAAGATCGAGTACCCCGACTACTTCCGGCTCCTCGAGCCCCTGATCGCCCCGGGTGGGCTGTTCCTGGCCGACAACGTCTACGGCACCGGCGGCGCATGGATCGACCAGGCCGACTCGAACCCCGGCATGGCCGCCGTCGACCGGCTCAACAGGATGGTGGCCGAGCATCCCGACTTCGAGGCGGTGGCGGTGCCGATCAGAACCGGATTGCTGATCGCCCGACGGCATCAGTGACCGGCGACAAGTGTCTGATGTCAGATGTCAGATGTTGAGCCGTTCCTGAGGGGACGGTTGGCGTCGATCGTCCGGCATTCCCCCCTGTCACGATGCCTGGTCTCGGGAGTCCCTTAGTGGGACGGCTCGTCCGGTCTTACGGGCGACGATGAGGTCGTGGTAGGCCGCTCTCCGCTGGCAGTAGTAGAGGGTGGCGGCGCGTAACGGCTGGCGGCACGTGCCTTCCCCCGAGCGCTGGACATGTGCTCGAGCCACCACGACTCGGGTTTCCCCAGACGGATGGCGCCGACGAGTAACCCGACCGAAAGCGGAGTGAGGATTAACACGAGAGCGGCTACGAGGAGGAGCTCCTCAAACACTTCGTCATCGATCTCTATCGCAGCCACGGAATGCCAAGCGACCAGAGCACATACGACCACCCCGTAGACAAGCCACCCCTTCTTCTGCTTGAGGCCGACGACGCCCGTCGCCCCGACATCGACGACGAGAACCGCCACGGAGAGCCAAAAGATCAAGTGCAGGGTGCCTCGCTCCTTCGTGATGGCTGCCGCCGTCTCGGCAACGGTAACCACCGTAGTAAGGCCTAGATCGATCGACTTCAAGCCAGACCTGCCTCACGCATATGTCGTCTGATGACATTCCCGCACGCTGGCCGAGGGGACGGCCTTCCGTCCGGCTAAAGGCTGAAGGTGCAGACTTCCGACCTGCCACTCGTCCGCAAGCTCGGAGGCAGGCATTCGTTTGGGTCGACCAGGTCGTCGCCGAAATAGGCGGCGGCATGCGCGGCGTCGACGACGATGACGGACCTCTGGGCTCGTCCGAACGGCAATACGACTGCGTCGAACCCTCCGTCGGTGAGGTCGTATCTCCAGATCACCGTGGGACCTCCGAAGCGGGACGCCGAGGAGGCGAAGAGCTGGTCGCCGGCGGGTGCCCAGGCCACAAAGGAGACGCGGGTCTCGGGATCACCGACCACGGTGACGTCACCGGTCACCGTGTCGAGGATCCAGATCGCCTCCCCGTCGTAGGCGTCTTGTCCACCCACCAGTGCCGCGAGATACCTCTGTGAGTAGCGAGCCGAGCCCAGGAACCTGTCGTAGCCGGTGGGGACCTCGTATCGCCGGGTGGCGAGCGTCGCAGTGTTGGTCACCGTGAGTTCTGTGCATTCGGAGTCGCACCACACCAGCTCGTCATCGGAGACGTCATGCACCCAGCCTGGACCGTCGGCGTCCAGGGTCCTCATCTGCCCCGTGCCCAACATCCACAGGCTGAGCCCTTCATCGGTTTGAAGAGCGAGACCACCCGTAATACCGATCACCGGGTGACCACCCGCCACTTGGACAGGATCCCCGAGAGCCTCTGCGGAGGTGACATCGATCTGCCATACCCGTGGCGTCTGGTCGCCGATGCGCTCGCCGTAGTCGATCAGCCACACCCGATTCGGCTCGGCGGCGGGTACGAAGATCGTCGCCACTCCCAGGGACCTCACCTCCCTCGAGGAAATGTCCCTTACATGAGGCACACCCCAACCGACGACGAGCTTGTCGCCGACGCGGATCATCGAATAGGGCTCATCGCCGGGACGCTGACCCTCAACCGTGCTTCGAGCCACGAGGCGGTTGTCGGGATCAAGGGCGGCAAGACCGTAGTAGCCGTCATCGAAGAGCAACCGGACACCGATCTCCTCGCCAAAGATCGGACCGACCTCCGGAAGCCTGATGGCGAAGCTCGTCGTCGTGGTCGGCTGCCCAGTCGTCGTCGGGAGTTGCGGCTTCGTCGGCGCAGTGGTGGTGGGAACAGTCAAGGTGGTGGGATCCGCGGAGGGAGGCGACGGCGTAGTCGCGACGGGCGCAAACATCAGCAATGCCAAGGCTCCGATCAGGACAACCGACACCAAGATCCGCTGCAGGACGCGAGGCTGCATGATCGAAGAATGTCACCCCGCCAACGCAATGTCAGCACCATCCTCGAATGACTGTGCCGCACGCTGGCTGAGGGGATCGAGCTGATGTCGGGCGGCCGGGTTCCGCGCAGAGTGACCATCCCCTCGCGTCCTCTGGCATTGCCTCCCGTTGTCAGTCAGCGCCGGGGTTGGCGGCTACTTAGGGTTGATGGAGGTGATGAACGAGACGTCGGCTGACCTTTTCGCACGGCATGGTCCCGAGTTGACCAGGTTCGCCACCGGATTGGTCGGCCCGTCTGAGTCGGCCGATGTTGTGGCCGACGCGATCGCCCGCCTGATGTCGTCTCGGGTGTGGGAGCAGGCGTCGAACCGTCGGGCGCTGATGTTTCGGGCGGTGCTGTATGAGGCGCGGATGTTCCATCGGGCTCAACGGCGCCGGTTGTCTCGCGAGGCTCGTGTTTCGCAGCGCGAGGCATTCGAGATGCCGGAGGTTGAGCCCGAGGTGGCGGCCGCGGTCGCTCGGCTGAGTCCACAGCAAAGGGCAGTGGTTTTCCTGACCTACTGGGATGACCTCGAGGCGCGCACCGTGGCTGACCTTCTCGGAGTGAGCGAGGGAACGGTGCGTAAGCAGCTTGGTCGGGCTCGAAAGAAGCTGCGGGAGGTGTTGACGTGAGTGACTTCGATGACCGTCTTCGGCATCTGGTGCGAACCATCGGCGAGGCTGCCCCCCCGCCGCCTCTGCTCCCAGATCGATCGCCCCCGGCTCGTGGAGGGTCTCGGCGTGGCCTCGTAATCGCTCTCACGAGCTTCGCGATGGCGATCGTCGGGTTCGGGGTGGTTCGACTCCTGCAATCGACGGAGTCCGGGACCACCAGCGACGCCGGGTTGGTGACGGTGCGCCATCAGCTCGTCGAGTTCACCCTCATCGCCAACTTGTCCTGTGATCGAGCGGTCGGTTCCGGCAGGTCGACGATGCGCATCGAGACCTGGGCCGATTTCAGAGGCGGGCGGTTCCGCCAGCTGGCCACCTACTCGGATGGTTCCGTGCGGGACCGAATCGCGCTCGGAGACCTCAACTATCCAACAGAGACCTATGCCAGCGGTCAGTCGGCGTTGCCGGTGCCCATGTGCGGTGACGACCTGCTTGGCGGTGACCCCACGTCCGGTCCCACGGTCATGTTCTTCAACCCACCCACCGAGTCACCGAACACGCCGGGATACCGCGAACTGGGCACCATCGTCCCCGGCGAACACGCCGACAGCTCGGGCCGCCCCGCCCTCCTCTACAGGGAGGTCATTGACGGCGTCGGCGTGGCCGACGACGCAACCGAGTTCCAAGTACATCAGGTAACCGACTGGTACGTGGACGAGGCGACCGGCGCCGTTCTCGAGAGGACCTTTGAGCAGACCGGAGCAGGCCGCTATGAGATTCTCCAAATGATGTCGGTGATAGCTGACGATGTGGCCGAAATCGAC
>JAUYIV010000026.1 GCA_030688105.1 Actinomycetota bacterium
GATGATCAGCATGTCGTCGGCCCTGCCCTGGAACCGATCGATGCGGCGCGAGGTCCGGCCGCACGGGCACTCGTCATCCACGAACCGGGTGAGGTCGCGGGTGCGATACCTGATCACCGGCTGTGCCTCCTTGGTGAGGGAGGTGAGCACCAGCTCTCCCAGCTCGCCGTCGGCGGCCGGCTCCCCGGTCTCGGGGTCGACGATCTCGGGGTAGAAGTGGTCCTCCATCACGTGCAGCCCGCCCTTGTTCTCCCGGCACTCCGCCGCCACGCCCGGGCCGATGACCTCCGAGAGGCCGTAGACGTCGCAGGCTTGGTAGTCGCCTCCCCACGCTTCTTCGACCTTCTGCCGGAATGACTCCGACCAGGGCTCGGCGCCGTGGATGCCCCAGCGCAACTGGATCTGATCCATGACCCCCTCGGCCTGCGCATGCTCGGCGAGGAGCAGGGCAAAGGACGGGGTGCAGGCCAGTCCGGTGGCTCCGAGGTCCACCAGGAAGCTGACCTGGGCGCGGACGTTGCCCCCCGAAGTGGGGACCGCCACGGCACCCAGGGCCTCCACCCCGTAGTGCAGTCCGAGCCCTCCGGTGAAGAGGCCGTAGCCGTACGCCACCTGGATGATGTCGTCGCGGGTGCCGCCCATCCCGGCCAGGGCGCGGGCGTTGACCTCGGCGAAGAGGGCGATGTCGTTGGCCGTGTAGGCGACGATGGTCGGTTTGCCAGAGGTCCCCGAGGAGGCGTGGATCCGAACCACATCCTCCCGGGGTACCGCGGTCATCCCGAACGGATAGGTGTCGCGGAACTCGGCCTTGTCGGTGAAGGGCAGCGAGGTGATGTCGCCCAGCGACGACACCCCGCCCACACCACCCAGCTTCTCTTTCCAGAATGGCGTGTCGCACGCCTGGAGCCTCTCGATCAGCGTGGTGAGGCGCTCCGATTGCAGCTTTTCGAGCTGCGGGCGGGGGAGCGTCTCGATCTCGGGAAGATGCATTCCTGATGCCCCCCTTCAGTCCTGACTCTTGAGCCCAAACCTACCGCGGGGAGTCGTCCCAGCGCCCTTGCCCAAATAGGGTCGTTAGTCCCTTTGTCGGCCGGTAGCCCGGGGTTCCCACCGGGTACAGTCGAGTGCCGGTCTCTCGCGGGGCCGGTGACGACGCCAGGACCCTACGACGGGGCGGTCGCAGGGCTCCAGATGGAGCACGTGGAAGGGGCCTACGGGATCCAAGCGTGTGACGGGGGCGAGTCACCTTGGATCGCTACGAATCGGTCCCGGTACCTCCCGGCTTCACACCCCCCCATTCCCCCGACCAGCCCATCTCTGGATCTGGCATGCGACCGCTCGGCCGGAGCCGGCGACGGCCCCGGACAGGAGGTCGAGAGGAGAATGAAAAAGAACGCAGATCTCTTCGAGGCGAAGAGGACGGGAGAGGCGACATGAACATAGCAAGCGGAACGGCACGCAGCCGCTGGGGCTGGTCCCGTCTGGGGCTGGTGCTGGTGGTCGTGTTGCTCGTAGCCGCCGCATGCGGCGACGACGACTCCGCCACGACGACCACGGCAGCGACGGCGACCACAGGAGCGACGACCACCGCGCCGATGGCGGAGGGGGTCACCTACAAGGTCGGCTTCGTGGTCTCGGAGACCGGGCCGGGGTCGGGCCTTGGCATCCCGGAAGCCAACACGGCCCGGATGCTGGCCGCGCAGTGGGCCGAAGGGGTCATGGGTCCCGACGGGGTGCACCACGCCGTCGAGGTGATCATTTTCGACGACGAGTCCAATCCCGATGTCGCCGGCACTCTGGCGAGCCGCCTGATCAACGAGGACCAGGTGGACGTGCTGGTCGCCGGGACCCTCAGTGGCAACGCCCTGGCCATGGCACCGTTGGCCGAAGAGGCCGAGATCGCGATGATCTCCATGGCATCGGCCCGTTCAATCGTGGAAGCCGAGGGCGAGGCGAGGTTCTGGATATTCAAGACCCCGCAGAACAACGAGCACAGTGCCGAGTGGCAGCGGGACTACCTGGTCTCCCAGGAGATCTCGTCGGTCTGCTACCTGTTCGAGAACGGCGCCTACGGGCAGGACACCCTCAACAGCGCGAAGGGGTTCTTCCCGCCGGCCGGGATCGACATCGTGTACGAGGGGTCCTTCGAGCGAACCGACACCGACTTCCCGATCATGGCCGAGGCTCAGGCCTCGGGGTGTGAGGCGGTCGTGGTGGGCTCCATCCCACCGGGCTCGTCGAGCGTGACCCAGGCGGTCTCCGACTTCATGCCCGGCGTCCCGGTCGTCGGTGGCCACGGGTCGTGCAACGGCCAGTACATCCAGCTGGCGCCCGAGGCCGTGGACGGAACGGTGCTGCCCTGCGGCAAGCTGCTGTTCGCCGACACCCTGCCGGACGACGACCCGCAGAAGGCGGTGCTGCTCCAGTACATCACCGACTACGAGGCCTTCACCGGCGGCGAATCGGTGAGCACCTTCGGTGGTCACGCCTGGGACGCCCTGATGTGGGCGTTCGAGGGGCTGAGCAGCCTCGACGAGGGACCGGACCTCACGGCGCGGCGGGTGGCGATTC
>JAUYIV010000037.1 GCA_030688105.1 Actinomycetota bacterium
GCTCGAGTTGCCGGCCGAGCCCGCCGAGCCGGGGTTCGAGTTGCCGGCCGCAGTGCCGGAAGAGCCGCCCGTCGAGTTGCCGGAAGAGGTGTCGGTCGAGGTGGCGTCCGAGCTGCCGGCCGAGGCGCCAGAAGAGCCGCCGGTCGAGCTGCCCGACGACGTCGCCGCGGCGCTCGATGCCCTCGGGAGTGAGGGCGATGCCGTCGAGGTGGTTGCCGGCGACGAGTTCGACGAGCTGCTCGACCGTGACGCCGCTCTCGAGGAGTTGAACGACTTCGAAGCCCTCTCGGCGATTGCGGAGGGCGCCTACGACCCATCACCGGAGGCGGCGGCCGCCCGATCCGAGTACGGCGTCGCCGGGCCCGAGGCATTCGACGCCCTGCGCGACCTCGCCGAGGCCGACGACGTCGACGAGTGGCAGCAGTTTGCCGGTTCTTCCGGCGCTGCCATACCGCCGTCGGCTCGACCTGATCCGATGGCGCCCCCGGAAGTGGCGCCTACGGAGGCTGCGGAGCCCGAGCCCGCGAAGAAGCGACGCGGGATCTGGCCGTTTCGGCGGCGGCGCGAAGAGCCTGAGGAAATCGTGGCCGAGGAGCCGCTCGACTGGGCCGACGATGGGACCGCAATACCCGACCATTGGTTTGCCGATGTCGACGAGGACACGGTGGTTGCGCCTCCGGCTCATTTGCCCGAGACGGAATGGCCCGCAGTCGAGGCGGCGGATGATTTGCTGGACGACCTGCTGGAGGTCGAGCCGGTCGATGAGGAGCTGGATGTCGAGCTGGCGGACGATCTGGTGGAGGTCGAGCCGGTCGATGAGGGGCTAGATGTCGAGCCGGCGGACGATCTGCTGGACGATCTGGTGGAGGTCGAGCCGGTCGATGATGGGCTGGATGTCGAGCCGGCGGACGATCTGGTGGAGGTCGAGCCGGTCGATGAGGCGCTGGAGGTCGACCAGCCGTATATCGCACCGACGTGGTATGAGGCTCGGTCCACGGACCACACGACCGAAGAGGTGGACATGGGCGTCGAGATCGAGGAGATCGCTCGCGCCCAGGACGTGGCCGGTCGATACATCGTCGCCGGTCAGGCCGGCGACGACCCATTGGATGAGTGGTTGGAGCCGTTGGAACCGGACGGCCTCAGCGGGATCGAGGCGGTGCCTTCCTCCGACGCCGTCGAGCTCGGCCTCGACGGCGCCGACGAGGGCGAATTGCCCTCGGCCCTCGACGACGACGAATACGAGGACGAAGCCGAGGATCGCTGGGTCACGGAGCCGATCGACCTGGGCGAGGGATACGACGAGCCGACCGAGGTTCCGCCGCCCGGCTACGCCTCAATCGACCACATCTCCAACGCCATCTTCACGACCTCGACGACGACGGAGCATCGTGGCCTGGCCGAGGAGATCTCCAGATCCGGCGACGAGGAGCACGAGTGGCAAGCGATCTCGGCGGCGATGCCCGGCGTCGAGAGCGGGGTGGTCGGCTTCGAAGACGTCGCCGATCTCGAAACCGAGGAGGAGTACTTCGAGACCAGGGTTCCTTCGGACATCGGCACGCGGGCCGTCACCGGGTTGATCCTTGCGGTCTTTTTCCTTGGGTCCCTCTGGGTGGCCCCCGAGGCACTCGCCGGATTCATCGCGATCATCCTGCTGCTCGGCCTGGGCGAGCTGTTCGCCACGGTCCGGCGTCGCGGGCTCAGGCCGCTTTCGATCTTCGGCTTCCTCGGCGGACTCGCCCTCTTGGGGACGACCTGGTTCCACGGCCCGATCGCGATCCCGGCGACGTTGGCGCTCACCGTCATCGTGACATTCTTCGTTTACGCCTTCGCCCCCGTCAGGCATGACGCCCTCACCAACGGCGGCCTGACGATCCTCGGCCTGTCCTGGGTAGTCGGCACTGCCGCTTTTGCCTACCCGATCCTCGAGTCGGAGGACTATCGGATCCTGATCCTCGCCATCGTCGCGGTGACCGCCGCCATGGACATCGGGGCTTATGGAATCGGCCGTGCCTGGGGGAGCCGGGCGCTTTCTCCCGTGCTGTCCCCCAACAAGTCGGTCGAGGGCCTGATCGGCGGCATCGGGGCGTGCCTGCTGGTGGGGGTGGCCATCGGCAACTTCGTCGAACCGTTCGATGTGGTCTCGGGGATCGGGCTGGGGGTCGTGGTCGTGTTTGCCGCCCCCCTCGGAGACCTCGCCGAGTCCATGCTCAAGCGGAGCCTCGGCGTAAAGGACATGGGCTCCATCCTCCCCGGCCACGGCGGGATCCTCGACAGGATCGACGCTCTTCTGTTCGTGATCCCGGCCGCCTGGGTCTTCTATATGGCGATCGGGTTGCTGGGGTGAGACCGGTCGTCGTGCTCGGAGCGACCGGCTCGATCGGTCACCAGGCTCTTGCGGTCGCCGACCGCTTGGGCATGGAGGTGACCGCGGTCGCCGCCCGCAGGGGTTCCGATGAGCTGCTCGAGATCGCACTCGCCCGCCCTGACGCCCTGGTGGGCGTCGTCGCGCCGACCAAGGCGGAGAGAGAGCATTTCGAGTCGAGCCTGGGGGGGCGGGCCCGATTCGGCCCTGAAACCCTTGTCGAGCTCGCGTCGATGGCGGGGTCCGTCGTGGTGAACGGCATCGTGGGCTCGGCGGGGCTGCCGGCGTCGGTGGCTGCGCTCGATGCGGGCAATCGACTGGCCCTGGCCAACAAGGAGAGCTTGGTGGCCGGCGGGCCCATCGTGGCGGCCGCCCTGGAGCGGGGTGGGGGCGAGCTCATCCCGGTGGACTCCGAGCACAGTGCCCTCCACCAGTGTCTCGTCGGGGAAGAGCGGTCGGCGGTCCGCCGAATCGTGCTGACGGCCTCAGGCGGGCCATTCCGCGGCATGACGGGCGAGCAGCTCGAAGCGGTGACGGTCGAAGAAGCGCTGGCTCACCCCACCTGGAAGATGGGCCCGCGGATCACGATCGATTCGGCCACGCTGATGAACAAGGCCTTCGAGGTCATCGAGGCGCACCATCTCTTCGGATTCGGCTACGACTCGATCGACGTCGTGGTTCACCCGGAGAGCGTCGTGCATGCTCTCGTCGAGTTCTCCGATGGCTCGCTCAAGGCACACCTCGGGGAGCCCGACATGCAAATCCCGATCCAATACGCCCTCACCGAGCCGGAGCGGCGGCCGGGGCCCGCCGGCCCCTTCTCGCTGGTCGGCAGGCATCTGACGTTCGAGTCACCTGACCGCGATGCCTTCCCCTGCCTTGGGCTCGGATACGAGGCCGGCCGTCTCGGGGGCTCGGCCCCCACCGTGCTGAACGCCGCCGACGAGGTCGCGGTCCACTCCTTTCTCGACGGGAAGATCGGGTTCTCGTCCATAGCGGTGGTGGTCGAGCGAACGCTCGCCGACGTCGAAGTCAGGTCCCTCGAGACGTTGGACGACGTACGCGCCATAGATCGGGAGGCGCGATCGGTGGCCACCGCCCATCTCGGAGCTTCGTGTTGAATCCGGCGGCCTGTAGCGTGATGAGCCGTCTCGATCGGAGTCAAACGCATTGACCGGCGGGCTCGTCGTCCTCTTCGGAATCCTCGTGATGGTCATGGTCCACGAGGGCGGGCACTTCGTCGCGGCCAAGGCCGTGGGGATGAAGGCCACGGAGTTCTTCTTCGGGTTCGGCCCAAAGCTCTGGTCCTTTCGGCGCGGTGAGACCGAATACGGGGTGAAGGCGATACCGCTCGGCGGGTATGTCCGCATCGTCGGGATGAATCCGTACGAGGAGGTCCCTCCGGAGGATCACGGCCGCACCTACCGGGAGAAGCCGTTCTGGCAGAAGTCGGTCGTCGTCCTCGCCGGCGTCGTCAGCCACTTCGTGGTGGCGTTCTTGATCTTCTTGCTGGTTGCCTCGGTGATTGGCACCACCGAGCCGACGACGACGGTGCTCACCGTTCGACAGACCCTCGACGATGGCACAGTCACCCCTGCCGCCGCGGTCGGCATGCGGAGCGGTGACCGCATAGTGTCGATCGACGGCATGGTCATAGACAACTGGGCCGG
>JAUYIV010000038.1 GCA_030688105.1 Actinomycetota bacterium
CGGCGCGAAGCCGCTCCCAGGCCTCGCGCTCGCGGCGCTCGGCCTCCTGTCGCTCGAGCAGCTCCTCCACCCGCGCAGTGAGCCCTTCGATCTTGGTGAGAAGCTCCTCGTTGGTGGGCCGAACGGTGGTCATGCCGACTCCTTCCCGGCGAGGAGCATCCGGCTGGGGAGCGGGAGGTCCTTTCCTCTGAGCAGGACGTTCCAGTAGGTCCAGCGGAACATCAACTTCCCCCAGTGGTTCATCTCGGTCTCGTCGAGGAGGGTGAACGGCCCGATCCCGGGCAGAGGGAACCTCCCGGGAAGCGGCTCGGTGTCGTAGTTGAAGTCGATCAGCATCGCCTTCCCGAACCCCGACTCGATGAAGCAGTTGGCGTGGCCGTCGAACTCTTCGACGGGCGCCAGCCCGCGCAGGCCCCTCATGTAGTTGGTCGTGAACACCTCGGAAGCGAAGTGGGCGACCGAGCCGGCCTTGGAGGTCCCCAGATCGGCGGCATCGCCCAGAACGAACACGTTCTCGTGTCCCGCGACGGCGAACGTCCTCCGGTCGACCGGGATGTGATTCAGCTCATCGCCCAGTCCCGAGTCGCCGACGAAGTCGGCACCCATGTTCACGGGAATGGTCACAAGGAGGTCGAAGGGGATCTCCCGCTCGTCGTAGGAGACCAGGACCCCGCGGTCGGCGTCGACGCGCTCGGGGTAGAAGTCCGTTTCGAGTCCGATCTTCTTGTCTTCGAGCATGTGGCCCAGCCTCCGCGACGACACCGGCTTGGTGAACGCACCGGAGAGAGGAGTCACGTAGGTGATGTCGACGCCATCCCTCTTTCCATGACGCTGCATGCACCAATCGGCGAGGAAGACGAACTCCAGGGGCGCTACCGGGCACTTGAAGGGAAGCTCCATGACATTGACCACGAGGCTCCCGCCTTCCCAACGTGCCAGCCGGCGACCGAGGGCGACCGCGCCCTCGAGGGTGTAGAAGTCGTGGATCGTGTCGCGCCACGCATCGCCGTCGAGGCCGGGCGTCTGGTCGGGTCGGGGATGGGTCCCGGTGGCGATGATCAGGTGGTCGTACTCGAGGGTCCGCCCGCCGGCAAGGACGACCTCCTGTCGATGGGTGTCGACGCCTTCGATCGGCGAGATCACCAGCTCGACTCCCGGCGGGATGAAGCTCCGCCGCGGCCGCACGACATCGTCTGCCCCATACATGCCAAATGGGATGAAGAGCAGCCCGGGTTGATAGATGTGGGTCTCGTCCTGATCGACGATCGTGATGCCCCACTTGTCCGGATCGAGCAGGGGGCGGAGCCGATTCACCGCCATGGTTCCGGCCAGACCCGCTCCCAGGACCAGAAGCTTCTTCACGATGCGGTCCTCCGTTCCGCCAGGTCGGCGATCGCGTCGAAGGCACTGATCGTCGTGACTCGCTCTGCTGCCAGATGCGAGATGAGAACTCCAACCCGGGGCAGCAATCCGAGTACACGAACCCGCTCCTCCTGGCTGAGGCGATACACCTCTCCGATGTGCCCGGCCACGAGATCGAAGGGCAGGTCGAAGTTGCGAGCGATCGCCCGAACCTCGGCCTCGCCGGGAGGCCAGTGATCGGGCGCAATACCGCCGGCGATCACCATGCCGAGGAGCTCCGCACCCCGGCGGGCAAACGCCCTGGCGCACAGGAACCCGAACTCGCTCGGCGTGAACCGGGGCACGAGGTCGGGAACCGATCCATACCGTCTCCAGGTATCGATGCACTGCGGCAGGACCGTTGCCTCCCGGGCCATGGCGCTGAAGAAGCCGCAAGGGTTGGCGACAGCGGTCACCGGGGTGCCGTCCATGTCGGTGACCACCACCATCACCCCCATGGCATCCGCGGCGAGGTCGGCCACCGACTGCGCCAGCTCTGGAGTCATCACCCGCGCCAGCCCCGAAGCGGCGTGCATCGCCTCGTCCTTCGGAGGGGCCGAAGCACCGAGCCAGGACATGACGGCTTCCTCAGGGAACCGCCATTGCCGTCCGACCTTCACGGCGGGCAGCTTTCCAGCCTCCGCCATGCGATAGATCGTCGACTTGTCGACCCGAATCAGCGCCTGCAGGTCCCGCGTCGTCAGATAGGTCATCTCATGCCCCCTGCTGCTTCTTGCATCTGGTGCATCTCATCCATCTTCGGGCACGAGGACGAGTCGGCACCAGGTGCAGAAGACCCAGACTGGGAGGGGCGAAGGTCCCGGGAAGCCGCCAGCCCCCAGCCGCCAGCCCCCCAGCCAGAGAGATGTCTCGGGCGACGGGCGGTAAGGCCATCGGCCATTGGAGGGCCGACGCAGGCCCAGCAAGGCTCACGCATTCAAAGGGGCGAACCGCTCACCGCCAACCGCCAGAACCCGCCCGAACACCTCGCACCACTTCTGGCGTTCAGCGGTTGGCCGTCAGCGGTCAGCCGACGATTCGCCGGGCAACGGGCAACGGGCAACGGGCAACGGGCAACGGGCAACGGGCGACGCCCTATGCAACCTCGAACAGGCCCGCGGCTCCCATCCCGCCGCCGATGCACATGGTGCTGACGACGTATCGGGCGCCGCGGCGCTTCCCTTCGATGAGGGCATGGCCCACCATTCGGCTGCCCGACATCCCGTACGGGTGGCCGATCGAGATCGATCCGCCGTCCACGTTGAGCAACTCGTCGGGGATGCCGAGCCTGTCCCGGCAGTACACCACCTGGACGGCGAAGGCCTCGTTGAGCTCCCACAGCCCGATATCGTCGACCCCGAGCCCGGCGCGCTCGAGGAGTTTGGGGACCGCGAAGACGGGTCCGATGCCCATCTCGTCGGGAGCGCAGCCGGCGACGGCCATGCTCCGGTAGAACCCGAGAGGCGCCAAACCCCGCTTCGCGGCGAGATCGGCATCCATCACGACGCACGCCGAAGCGCCGTCCGAGAGCTGGCTGGCGTTGCCTGCCGTGATCGACCCGCCATCGAACACCGGCTTGAGTCCGGCCAGCCCTTCGAGCGTGGTCTCGGGCCGATTCCCCTCATCCTGCTCGAGAACGACGTCCTCCCTCGACTCCTCACCGGTATCCTTGGCACGCACCACCTTCGTCGTTTTCACGGGGATGATCTCGTCGTCGAATCTTCCCGCGGCTTGGGCTGCAGCGGTTCGTTGCTGGCTCTGCAGGGAGTACTCGTCCTGCGCTTCGCGGCCCACCGAGTACCGCTCGGCCACCACCTCGGCGGTGTGCAGCATCGGCATGTACATGTGCGGCTGCCGCTCCAGCAACGCCGGGTCCATTGCCCGGTACTGATTCATGTTCTGGTTCTGCACCAGGCTGATCGATTCGAGCCCACCGGCGACGACCACCGGCATCCCGTCGTGGACCACCTGCTTGGCCGCCGTGGCGATGGCCATCATCCCCGAGGAGCACTGCCGATCGATGGTCATCCCGGCGACGCTGTCGGGCATCCCTGCGGAAAGAGAGGCCTGGCGCGCGACGTTGAAGCCGGTGGTCCCCTGGGTGAGGGCGTTGCCCATGATCACGTCGTCGGGCTCCCCCGGCTCGACGCCGGCCCGTTCCAGCGCCGCCCTGATCGCGTGCGCCGCCAGAGAGGGTCCCTCCAGATCGTTGAATGCCCCGCGATACGCCCTTCCAATGGGCGTCCTCGCGGTGGAGACGATCGCTGCTTCCTTCATCGGATCCTCCTCGGGTCCCCGGAAGGATACGGCGGATCACCACCCCAGCGCCCGGGCCGCCACGCCATGGGTGCTGGGCCGCTCGAGAGAGCACCGGTGTGTCGGGAACCGCCCCATGCCCCCGTTTCTCCCCCACCCCGAGCGTCGCCATGCAACCGGCGTAGAGTGTCGATCTGTGATGACCCCGCGCTGCGCCGCCCTCGTCCTCCTGGTCGTCGCCCTCGCCGCCTCGGCTTGCGAGTCGTCTTCGACGGCCACCACGAGCACCACAACGACCAGCATCGACGACTCCACGACCACGACCGCCGCAGGGCGGGTGACCCTCGGGGTCAACGGAACAGCATTCCTCCAAGAGGGCGACCGGGGTGCGTACGTCGCGGCACTTCAGTTCTACCTGGTGTGCACCGGCCACGCCGAGCCCGCACCGGACGCCACGGTGACGGTCGACGGATCGTTCGGGCCGATCACCGGCGACGCCGTGGCCTGGTACCAGGCCGAGCTTCGGCGGATCCCCACCGGCGATCCCGACGAGGAGACGTTCTTGTCGTTGGCGCGGGACTGCTCGGACGAACGGTCGATCACGTTCCCCGATGGGGAGGTGGCCACCGAGGTGGCCGGGAGCGTCGGTCCCGGCGATGACGAGGTCTTCTCGTTCGACGGCGCCCGCGGGCAAATCCTGAGACTGACACTGGTCGAGGGGGAGGTCGCGATCATGGTGCTGGGCCCGGACGGCACCGAGATCGAGACCACCGCCGATGAGAACTTCATCGAGGCAGAGCTCGCCGGCGCGATCACCTACGCGATCCGGGTCAGCTCGAGCACCGACACCTCCTATCTGATCCACGCCGCGGCGCGATCTCCCAATGTGGTGGCCTCGGAGTTCGGCCCGATGCTGCTCGAAGCCGGTGGACTCGGAGTCGAGGAGATCGGTGGGGACGAGATCAACACGGTTGCCGTCATCTCCCTGCTCCTGGGCTCGGCATGGGACGACACCGGGTGGCTGTCGGAAGAGGAGGGTTGCACCGGCTCGAACCGACACGTCACCTGGCTCATCCAGGCCGACGACCCGCCGGGCACCGACCATCCGGCGTTCCTGGTCGTCGACTTCACCAACACCGGCGGGTTGCCCTACTTCTCGCAGTACTCGTATCGATCCGCAGACCTGGGAACCCTCGATCCGATCGCGAGCGGTCTGGCCACCGAGGAAGGGATCAGCCTGGGAAGCACGCTCGCCGAGTTCGCCGACGCCTACGACGACCCGGACTTCTTCGACACGGTGCGCGGCCTGGCGAGATTCTCCGGCGACGACATGGTGGTGGGCATCGCCATCTCGGGTACTGCCGCCGACCCCGATCCGGACGCCTCGAAGGTCTGGTACATCAGCGCCGGCGCCGACGGCTGCCCCGACTTCTGAGGCGGCCTTTGGGCGCCGTAACCTGACCCCGGTATGTACGAGGTCAACGTGGAGAAGCCCCTCGATGCCCCCGTGCTGGTGGTCGCGTTCGAGGGCTGGGTGTCCGCCGGATCGGCGGGCACTGCGAGCGCCGGTCACATCGCCGACGATTCACCGGTGGTGACGACCTTCGACAGCGACCGGCTCTACGATTACCGGGTCAACCGCCCCACCCTCGACTTCGTCGACGGGATGATCGATGAGATCGACTGGCCGGCCGTGACGATCCGTCTGCGGCGAATCGGCGAGCGGGACGTCCTCGTCCTCACCGGGCCGGAGCCCAACTGGGCATGGCGCGCCTTCGGCGAAGCCATCGGCGACCTGGCGACGGACCTCGGTGTGATCCAACAGGTGTCTCTCGGGGGCATCCCTTGGGCCGCCCCCCACACCAGGCCGACGATCGTCGTGACCACCGCCTCGCGACGCGACCTCATCGGGGCCGATGCGAACTTCCCCGAGGGTCTCCTGCGGGTACCCGGGTCGGCTGCCTCGATCGTCGAGAAGGCAGTCGCCGACCGCGGCATCCCGACGGTCGGGTTCTGGGCACGGGTGCCGCATTACGTGGGAGGCATCTATTACCCCGCCGTCGTATCACTCGTCGAGCGGGTCTCGAGGCACCTGGGAATCGACATCCCGCTCGGCTCGCTCGTCGATGATGCTGCCGCACAGCGCCGCCACCTCAGCGAGGCGCTCGAGGATCAGCCGCCGATCCGGGAGATCGTGGCGCAACTGGAGGCCGCCTACGACGCGTCGGGAGAGGTCGCCAGCGGAGAGGAGATCGCCGCCGAGATCGAGAGGTATCTGCGGGAGCGCGGCGAGCCGGAGTAGCCGCCGCGCCAAGAGGCACAACTCGCACATCGTGTAACTCGCCCCGTTGATGCAGGTGTCGGTGCCTTTCCCACCATCGAGGTGGTCGTCCCCGGCTCCCCATCGAGGTGATCGAAGCCCGTCCCCCATACAGTCGGTCGCTCCCGCCCGTCCCGCGGAGATCGTCGGCGCCGGCGGAGCCCTCGAGCACCTCATCGCGGCTGCTCCCCAAGATCTCGTCGTCGCCCGACCCGCGGAGAATGCGCTCGAAACCCTCGAGG
>JAUYIV010000040.1 GCA_030688105.1 Actinomycetota bacterium
TCTCGAGGGAGCATCGCCAAAGGCGATACCGCCAGCCAGGGGCGACCGACGCCGGGGCTAACCAGATATGGGCCCCAGGCCCTTCCACGGGCTCCGCCACACCAGCATGACACTGGCGCTGGAGGCGGGCGTGCGGGGGTCTCTCGGAGTCGGAGAACTCGAACGCCAAGAGCCTTTGCGGTGGCGCGGAATTCCCTTGCTACAGCCCCTCGAGGAAGTCCACTCCCGACTCCTCGGGCTCGAGGCCCAATTCCGCGCGCAGCCCCTCGTAACCCTTGGCGTCGAGCTCGTCGGCGAGTTCCCGGCCGCCGCGGCGGACGATGCGGCCCTTCATCATCACGTGGACCCGGTCGACGTCCAGGTAGCGGAGCACCCGGGCGTAGTGGGTGATCACCAGGACACCGAGGTCGTCGCTGCGCATCCCCTCCACAGCCTGGGCGACATCGCGGACGGCGTCGACGTCGAGGCCGGAGTCGATCTCGTCGAGGACCGCCGCCTTCGGGCTGAGCGACAGCAACTGGAGGATCTCCGACTTCTTCTTCTCGCCACCCGATAGCCCGACGTTGACGAACCGGTCCAGGAACGGCGCGAGGTCGAGGTCCTCGGCGGCGCGCTCGGCGCGCTTCCCCACCACCGGTCCGCCCACGACCGCCATCTCGCCGATCAACTCGCGCAGGGTGACGCCGGGCACCTCGACCGGATACTGGAAGCCCTCGAAGAGGCCGACGCGGGCCCGCTCCTCGACCGGCTTGCCGAGCACCTCGACGCCATCCACCTTCACCGAGCCTTCGGCGAGGTAGCCGGGGCGGCCCATCACCGCGTGACACAGCGTCGACTTGCCCGAGCCGTTGGGCCCCATGAGCACATGGAGCTCGCCGAATGGGACTTCGAGGTCGACCCCGTCGAGGATCAGCAGCTCGCCGAAGCGCGTGGTGAGTCCGGTGATCGAGAGGGCGGTCACTCGTCGTCCGTTTCGATCGGCTCCACCTCGACGAACAGGTCGTCGCCCTCCTTGATGATCTTGTAGACCGGGACCGGCCGCGTGGCGGGCAGAGTGTGCGGTTCGCCCGTTGTGATGTCGAACTCGGATCCGTGGCGGGGGCACTCGACCAACTCATCGAACAACTCGCCCTCGGACAGTGAGGCCTCGGCGTGGCTGCACCGGTCGCCGATCCCATAGACGTCGTCGCCGAGGCGAAACAGCGCGATACGGTGCCCGGCGACTTCCACCAGCAGTCCGGTGCCCTGGGGCACGTCGGCGAGGGCGGCGATGCGGAAGCGTTCCGTCATCCCATCACCCCTGCGTACTTGGTGAGGGCGGTGTCGCGGAGCCGGGCGTCGAGCCCCCGGTGGGGAAAGCGCAGGATCGCCTCCTCGAAGAAGCCCTTCACCTGGAGGCGGTCCGCCCGGTCGCGGTCGAGGCCCCGGCTCTGAAGGTAGTACCGCTGCTCCTCGTCGAGCGGGCCGACGGCGGAGCCATGGCCGCAGCGGACGTCGTCGGCGAGGATCTCGAGGTTGGGCACCGAGTGGGCCTGGGCGCCGTCGGAGAGCACCAGGTTGCGGTTGGTCTGATGGGCGTTGGATTTCTGGCCCTCCTTCTCGATGCGGATCAGCCCGGAGAAGACCGATCGGGCATCGTCGGCGACGGCGCCCTTGAGGAACATCTCGGAGGTGGTGCTCAGGGCGGCGTGACGGATGAAATATCGGTAATCGAGGGTCTGCGCCCCGTCACCGAAGTAGGCCCCGACGATCTTGGCGTCGGCACCGGCGCCTACGAGGTCCACCGCGAGACGGAGCCGGCTGTATCGGCCTCCGAACCCGGCCTCGGCCAAGAACAGCGACCCGTCGCGACCCGAGGCCATTCGGTGGTTGGCGATGGCGATGGTGTCATCGCCCCATTCCTGGATGACCGTCACGGCGACACGCGCCGCGGCTCCGGCGGTGACCTCGAACGCCGGTATCACCAGTGAGCCCACGCCGCCGGGCGAGCGCTGGAGCACGACGACGGAGACTGCAGACTGCTCTCCGGCGACGATGGAGATCCTGGGGAGGGCGAGGGCCCCCTCGGTCACCGACTGGAGGTCGATCAGCACCACGCCGTCGGGTTGTGCCCGTGTTTGGGCGGAAACGATGACGCCGTCGAAGGCAAAGGCGTCGTGGAGGGCGGCGAAACGGTCACTCAGCGCGGGGCCCGTCGGGCTGGTCGAGCCGAGCCCGGCTTTGACCTCGACGCGGTTGCCGCCTTCGACCGAGGTGGTGTGGCCGTCGACGTTGACCGCCCTGGCGGCGAGGGTGCCGAGCATTCCCTCGATCGGATGCGGGTCGAGGGCACTCCCCGGCGCGTCGGCCAGCCCGTAGTCGGCGAGGTCGAGGTCCAGCTCGACGTAGCGCCAATCCTCGTCCTTCTCGTTGGGGAGCGGCATCGCCTCGAACTCGTCGAAGGCGCGGGCGGCCCGTTCCTGGACCGCAGCGTCGAGGGCGCTGGTCACGCGGTCATGCGTCGAACGGTCGAGTGGAAGCAAGAAAATCCGGCTCTCGGCTAGGGGGGTCCGAACTCTATTGATGGGCTTGGCCGTATCCAAGACCGTTGCCCGTTGCCCGCAGGAGGCGCCCTCAGCCCTCAGCCCTCGGCCGGAGCGGGCGTGTCGGGTGAGTTGTTGAAGACCGCCACCTCCCCGAACGTGTTCTCCGGAAGAAAGCACTCGTCAGGCGGTACGTCGATGGGGATGTCCAGCCCGCCCACCGCCGC
>JAUYIV010000046.1 GCA_030688105.1 Actinomycetota bacterium
GGGGGCGTCGTCGGCGTCCTCTGGGGGGTATTCGGCCCGCCGAAGCGGCCCAAGGGCCCGGCTCCGAGGCCGTATCCGGCTTCGTTGGACCCACAGGTGACCGCACCGCTCTACGAGGAGCTCTACCCCGAGAAGTCGAGCCCCCCGGCGGCACCACCCGACGAGACCGTGCCGCCGACCGAGATGAGCGAAGCCGAGAACGAGCCCGACGAGGAGTCCGGCGACTAGCCGGAACCGCGCTCTAACGTCACGGGGCGGGCGCATCGGCGCCCGCCCTTCTCATGAGCCACCGGTACCACCCCGTCACCCCCAAGAGCGCTGGAGCTCGGACCGCATCGGTGCTGTTCGGGGTGCCGGCTGCGCTGCTCGTCGGCGCCTTGGCCTGGTTCCGAACCGGGAGCGCGGCATGGGGGCTGGTGGCGGCAGGAGTCGTTTTCAGCATTGCCCTCTACGCGGCCGTGTCGGCGTCCCGGGGTCCGTCGATCCTCATCGCGCTGGCGATGTTCGCCCTCGTCGTCGGCAGCGTCCTCTACGGGGTCGCCCAGGCGGTCGCCATCTACAGGGCGATCTCGACGACCGAGGGCCCCGTCGATGACCCCGACCCCGCGGCACTGGCATCCGCGGAGGCGTCGATCTCCGACGCGGCCTCCCAGAACGGGTTCCGCATCGAGCTGACCGAGGAGGAGATCGGCGCCTTTTTGCAGAGCGGGCTGGGGGAGATCGAGAACAACCCGATCCGCCGCGTCACGGTCGACATCGAGGACGGGCAGGGCGATCGCCCCGGGGCCCTTTCGGTGGACGGGCTGTTCAAGAGTGGCGATGTCGACTTCGGCGGGACGATCAGCTTCACGCTGGAGGCCGGCGCCATCCGGGTCGAGGTGGTCCAGCTCGAGTTGGGCGACCTGGATATTCCGGGCATCGGCAGGAAGGCCGTGGAGGACGTCCTGTCGGAGGTCTCGGATTTGAACGAGGCCCTCGTCGGCCTGGACGCCGACGTCCAGTCCCTGGTCCTCGACGACGATCGGCTGGTGGTCACCGGCACCCATGGAGGCGGCCCGGTCGTCACGTCCGCGGCGCTGCTCGACGCCCTCAGCGACCAGGCCGCAGGGATCGGTACGGCGATGGAACCCCCCGAGCCGCGCTTCGGGCCCGGCGAGGTCGACGGCACCGTGGCCGCCGGTTCCCCGGTGATCGTGGCACTGGGCGACTCCCTCGCCGCCAACGTCGGGGTGGACGACGCCCGACACGGCTATGTCTCCCGGGTCCATGCCGAATTGCAGCGGCAGGACGGGGTCGCTTACGGGCTACGCAACTTCGGCGTCTCCGGAGAGACCACGGGAACCATGATCAGGAACGGCCAGCTCGACGTGGCGATCTCGTACATGGAGACCGTCGAGGTGGCGTATGTGACGATCGACATCGGAGCCAACGATCTGCTGGGGCACCTCGGGTCGGATGACTGCGCCGACGACATCGACGCCCCGGCGTGCACCAAGCGGCTGGAGGCCGCCTTCGCCACGTACCGGGCGAACCTCGCGATGATCCTCGACCGGCTCGCCGCGGCGGCTCCCGACGCCACCATCGTCTATCTCACGGCCTACAACCCCTTCAGCCTCGGACTGTCCGGCGGCGTCGGCTTCGAGCGCAGAAGCGACGAGATCTTGAGGGCGTTCAACGACATCGGCGCCGCCCTGGCCATCGACCGCGGGATCCTGGCCGCCGACGGGTTCACGCCGATGCAGGGCACTACTGCGGCGACGACGCACATGCTCGATGCCGCGTCGGACATCCATCCGAGGGGGATCGGCTACGACATCCTGGCGGGCGCGATCATCGACGCCATAACCGGCTCCGCGTGAGATGTACTCTCGCCACCGCTCGAGCCGGGAGAGAAGGTGATGAGGATCCGCCGCTTGGTCACCGCGGTGGCCGCCGTCCTCCTCATGGTGTCCGGATGCGGCGGGGGCGGTGGCGGGAACGGGTTCAGTGACGACTTCCGACGCCAGCTCATCCAGCTGTGCCGCGGAGACGCCGACCAGTCGGAGGCGTACTGCGTCTGCTGGGTCGACGAGCTGGGGGCACGGTTCACCCAGGACGACATGATCCGATATCTGAGCGATGGGACGGCCGAGACTCCCGAAGGTTTCCTCGAGGCGGGGTTTGCCTGCGTCGACGAGCTCGAGGGAACCTCACGGTCGACGGCTCACGGTCGCAGGTAACTGCCAGATTTCCTTCGATCGGGAGGGCTGCCGACCTCTGGACTGCCAACTCGATCGCCAGAGATTCGCCGGCACGATTCCCCGGGGTCCTGCCGTTGGCCGTCCGCCGCTGGCCATCGATTGTGGCCGAGTGGACCGTCGGACGACCGGTACGGTTCGCCGGTGAGGCGCTCCGTGATCCTCCTCGTGACCATCTTGGCGGCGTGCTCGGCCGCGGCTGCTCCTTCCACCATCGCACCGGCGGAGACCTCGACCTCGTCGACGACTCATGTGGAGGGCGCGCCGGCGACCACCATTGCCATGACCGGCACGACCACAGCGGTGATGCCGGTGCTGCCCTTCGATCCACTCGGAGCGTCGATCCTCGAGATCCAGGAGGCGATGGACGCAGGGCGGCTCACCGCTGTCGAGCTCGTCGACTTCTACCTCGCCCGCATCGATACGTACGACGACCAGGGCCCGATGCTCAACGCACTCATCACCATCAACCCCCATGCCCGAAGCGTGGCCGCCGCCCTGGACTCCGAGCGGGCCGCCACCGGCCCCCGCGGCCCTCTGCACGGGATTCCGATCGTCCTCAAGGACAACATGGGCACGCGCGACCTGCCGACCACGGCCGGATCGGTCTCCCTCGAGGGCTTCATCCCCCTCCAAGATGCCTTTCAGGTGGCGCGCCTCCGAGCCGCCGGGGCGATCATCATCGCCAAGGCGAACCTCCACGAGTTCGCCCGCGACATCACGACCGTCTCCTCCTTGGGAGGTCAGACCCGCAACCCGTATGACCCCTCCCGCAACCCAGGAGGATCCAGCGGCGGGACCGGGGCTGCGGTGGCCGCCGAGTTCGCCGCCGCCGGCATGGGCACCGACAGCTGCGGCTCGATCCGCATCCCCTCGGCCCACAACAACCTGTACGGGATCCGACCCACCATCGGGCTCTCCTCCCGCAGCGGGGTCATCCCCCTCTCGTTCACCGAGGACACCGCGGGACCGCTGGCGCGGCACGTGTCCGACCTGGCGATCATCCTCGATGCCACGGTCGGAGTCGATCCCGACGACCCGACAACGGTGCCGGTCGACGCGTCCTATCTCGAAGCGGTCGACCCGGATGGCCTCGAGGGCATGCGGATCGGATTGGTCGACTCGTTGTTCCGAGACGCCCACCCGCAAGTCGATGCTCGGGTGCGCGCCGCGCTCGCCGAGATGGAAGCGCACGGGGCCCAGGTCATTCGGGTGACGATCCCGAATCTGGACGGACTGCGAGGGAGCGCAGCCTCGATCTTCCTGCGTGAGTTCAAATTCGCGTTGGACGGGTACTTCGCCGACCATCCCAACGCCCCGGTGGCCTCGCTCGCAGAGATCGTGGCCGGCGGCGACTATCACCCTGCCATCGGCGGCGCCCTGCAGCGGGCCCTGGCGGTCGCGACGCACGACACGGCTGACTACCGCGACTCCCTCCGACGGCGGGACGTGGTCAGGGACACGATCGACGCCTTCATGGACGACAACGACCTCGACGCTCTGGCCTATCCGACCATCCGCCAGCCGGCGGCTCCGATCGGGGCCCAGCAGTCGGGCAGCAACTGCGGCACGGCGTCGGTGGGGGGCCTGCCCGCCATCGTGCTGCCCGCCGGGTTCACCTCCGGTGGCCTGCCGGTGGGTCTGGAGTTGATGGGCCGGCCGTTCTCGGAGACGACGCTCATCGCGATCGCCTCCGGATACGAGGCGCACACCGATCACCGGATGCTCCCGCCGACGACCCCGCCGATCCAAGAGCCGGAAGAGCGGGCGGTCGGGGGCGCGGTCTGAGTTCGTGGCCTTGGGCTGACGGAGGGGGTGACGTCCTCCCCCGGCTTCCGGGGGAGGTGGATCGGC
>JAUYIV010000051.1 GCA_030688105.1 Actinomycetota bacterium
GCCCAACGGAGGGCGCAGTGGAGGCCCCGACGGACCGGTGAATGGAGTCGAGACTCGAAGACTCGGCCAAGATGGCACCCTCGACTCCTGGTTCCTGGCTCTCGGTACCCATCCAGGCAGCCCTGGGTTCGACGCTCGTTAAAGCTGGAGACCGATAAGGCCGAAGCCGCAAAGATACGACGGGGGATGCCGAGTGCCCTTTGCCCGGGTCAACGGAACGATGCTCTTCTACAAGGAGGCCGGTGAAGGGCCGCTCGCCGTCCTCATCCACGGCTTCCCGCTGGATCACAGCGTGTGGCTCGACCAACTCGACGGCCTCGCCCACGTGCGCCGGTGCGTCACTCTCGACCTCCGTGGTTTCGGCAAGTCCGACCCGACCACCCACCGATCGCTCACGATGGAGATGCTCGCCGACGACGTCGCCGGGCTGATCGACGCCCTGGGGGCTCACGGTGCCGATGTCGTCGGTCTGTCGATGGGTGGATACGTCGCCCTTGCCCTGTGGGAGCTGCGCCCCACGCTGGTCCGGAGCCTGACCTTCGTGGACACCCGGGCTGCGGCGGACACCCCGGATGGGCGTGCCGGCAGGGACGCCATGATCGACCGGCTCCTGGACAGGGGCCGGATCGGCCTCGCCGACGAGATGGTGCAGGCCCTGCTCGGCCCGGCACCGTCGATCCAGGTGCAGGCCCGGCTCAGGTCGATGATCGAGGGCACCCGCTACGAGACCATGGTTGCCGCCCTCCTCGGCATGAAGGACCGCGCCGACCGCAGCGCGCTGCTGCCTCGCATCGACGTGCCCGCTCTTGTGATCGGCGGGGAGGAAGACACCCTCATCCCGCCCGAGGTGATGAAGGCGATGGCTCGGGCGATTCCTGGGGCGCGAACGACGATCGTTCCCGGCGCGGGACACCTACCCCCGATCGAGCGCCCCGACGCGGTCAACGAGGCATTGATCGAGCTCTTCGAGGGTCGCAAAGTCGTCTGGTGGCGCTGAGGGGCGGCGCACACGACCGGCCGACGTCGTTCACCCTGTGGTCCGTCGGCCACGTGGTCCCTTGCCTTCCGAGATCGCGCGGGAACGGCGACCGGGAGCAGGACGGCCTCGATCAGGTGATCCATTGCCCTCTCCCGTTCAGGTCAACCCACCTTGGCCTCATCGGCGGCGAATGACCATCTCAGTCGCGATCGCCGTGCCTCGTCGACGTCGACCCGGCTGAGGATCAGGCCGCCGACGATGAAGAAGGCGACCAGCGAGAGCACCGCACCGCGTGACGACCCGGTGATCCGATCGACGGCAAAGAAGATGAAGGGTCCGATGATCGCCGAGAACTTCTCGAACAAGCGGGGAAGAGCACCGCCACCGTGGTGGTCGTGTACGCCGAGTTGGCCCAGTCGTACATCGCCCATCCGAAGATGGTCCGCCGGTCGTTCCTCATCGGGTCGGAAAGTTACCCGTTGCCCGTTGCCCGTTGCCCGTTACCCGTTGCCCGTTGCGCGTTGCCGGTTGCCCGTTGCCCGTCACCCGTTAGCGGTTGTTGCTTGTCGCTTGTCGGCTCCCGGTTCCCGGTTCGCCCTTCCCGTTCGCGCCTCAACCCAGGCGAATGCAGTCACCACGGGGTCGCCTCCAAAGGCAGTCCCCGCAACCTCGAATCCCGCCGCCGTGAGGAATCCGGCGAGGTCGAACGGCGGGATGTCATCGGATCGGCTGCCGTAGGCGCCGAGGATCACCCGGCCTTTCGGTTCGACGAATTCGTCGAGCAACCGGGCGGTCATCCGGGTGAGGTGCGACTCGGGCACGCAGTCGTAGAGCATGTATACGTAGCGGTAGCGGCGGGGTGGCGCCCACTCCCAGGCATTGCCGAGATGGATGTTCCCGGCGAATCTGGGGAGCCTCCTCTGTGCCGATTCGACGAGGCCCGGGCCGATGTCGAGCCCTTGCGGCACCAGCGTGATGCCTCGCTCAGCCGCCCACGCCACCAGGCACTCGAGCAGGTACCCGTTGGCGCATCCGACGTCGAGGAGGTCGCCGTCACCGTCGACCGCCGCCAGAATCGGCTCACGTTCGGCCCTCCAGCGCTGCGGACCGCCGGAGAACCCGGAGGCTCGGATCGGGTCGTCATGCGCCAGATAGGCCGGTTCGAGGTGTCGCACCCTACGGAGGAACTCGTCCGGCAACCTGTCGTCAGTCATGGAGCTGTGGCCGAATAGGCCGCAGATCGGTCGCCTGGGCAGGGACCCAGGCGACACCGCGATGAGGCGTCAGCCGAAGAGCATGAAGTCATGGTCTCAGTGTCGCACCTGGCGTCAGGAGCCCGGGCCAGTTCCGAACACCCTCTAACCTTCCGCAGCGGTGACGGCCCTCCTGCGACTCCTGTGTGTGTGCACATTGCTCCTTGCCGCGTGCGGCGATGACGATGCCTCCCCGACCACTTCAGGGTCGACCACCATCGCACTCCCCGGCGGTCTCGTGGGTCTCGAAGCCGATACGGTGGCGCGCGGCCTGAACAACCCGGTCTTCCTGACCGCCCCGCCGGGTGACGAGCGACTTTTCGTCCTCGCAAAGGACGGGTTCATTTGGATCGTCACGGAGGATGGCGTCGTCGAGGAGCCCTTCCTCGACATCGAGGCGCTCGTCGGATCGGACGCCCTCGAGCAAGGCCTTTTGGGAATGGCCTTTCACCCCGACTATTCGCACAACGGCCGCTTCTTCATCTATTACACCAATGTCGATGGGGACACCCGCCTGGCCGAGTATCGGGTCTCCGAGGATCCCGATCGAGCCGATTCCGGCAGCGCGCGGGTCGTGCTGAGCGCCGATCAACCCGGGACGGCCCACAACGGCGGCATGCTCCTGTTCGGGCCCGACGGGTACCTCTATGTCACCCTCGGCGACGGTGGCGGCGCCGGCGACGAGTTCGGCAACGCCCAGGACCGCGCCACGCTTCTGGGATCGATACTCCGCATCGACATCGACAACGGCGACCCCTACGCGATTCCTGCGGACAATCCGTTCGTCGACGACGCCGGGGCGGCGCCGGAGGTCTGGGTCTACGGCCTCCGCAACCCGTGGCGGATAGCCATCGACACCGAGGCCGGGTTCATGTACATCGCCGACGTCGGCCAAGACGCGACCGAGGAGATCTCGGTCGTTCAGTGGGACGCGGCAGCAGGGATGAACTTCGGATGGCCGGTCATGGAGGGGTTCGACTGCTACCGGGCAGAGGCGTGCGACGGCGGAGCGATGACCCTTCCCGTTCTGGCCTATCCGCACTCGGAGGGGTGCTCGGTGATCGGCGGCTATGTCTATCGAGGCGACGCCATCCCCGAAATGCGGGGGCACTACTTCTATGGCGACTGGTGCGGCGGTTGGGTCCGCTCCTTCCGCTTCGACGGCGCCGGCGCGATCGACGAGCGGGATTGGACGCTCGAGTTCGGCCAGATCGGGCAGGTGCAGTCGTTCGGCCTCGGCGGGGACGGCGAGATGTACGTGCTCACCCAGGATGGGTTCGTGCTGAAGATCGTGCCGATTAGATGAGCCTCCCGCCTCCGGCAAGACTTCGACCCGCCGTCAGTGCTCCTTGCCCATTGTCCATTGCCAATCGCCAATCGCCAATCGCCAATCGCGGGCGAGCGAAGCGAGCCCTCTCCGCGTCACACCCCCTGAGTACCATCGCTGGCCATGGCCCGACTCCACGTCGAGG